>DATGJK010000427.1:0-3385 GCA_035295245.1 Acidobacteriaceae bacterium | reverse complement strand
GCGTTGCGATCGATCGGCGTCGTGCAGGGATCGGCGCCACCGCCTGGCTGATTCTTCCGGTTGATCTGCTCCTCCCGGTCCTTCCACCCCGAAGGCTGCGCCGGGTCGCTCCGGTCCATGCGGTCGATCATGTCCTTGCGGGCCGTTTCGCTGGGGGGCTGCGTGGGTTTTGCCGCCATGAGATCCTCCATCCTCCATGGGATGCGTCCCTGACCGCCTCCCGTGACCGCCGTCACAGAGGATCTTCCACGACCGGCGCAGACTCGGGTCGAAAAGAGGTGAGCCATGCTTTTCCTTTTCTGGCTCGTGCTCTGCCTTCTCGGCATCTCCCTCCTTCTGCTTCCCCTCCTCCTCTGGCGCCATGAGCTTTACCGGCGGTATTCCGGGGGCCGGCTCGTCGCTTGTCCCGAGAACCAGCAGGCGGCCACCGTCAGCGTCGATGCCCGGCACGCGGCGGCCACCGGGATCCACGGTCACCCGGATCTGCGTTTATGCGACTGCACCCGCTGGCCGGAACGCGCGAACTGCGGACAGGCGTGCCTCTCCCAGGCGCTGCAGGCCGAGGCTCCCCGCGAGGTCAGGGTGGGAACGAAGCCGATCCACCACCTGCCCATTCTTCTGGCCGCCTTTGCCGCCTGGTGTCTGGGAGCCATCTGGCATTCGCAGTATCTGTTCCGCCCGCGTCTGATGGACGCCATCGGACTCACCCGCGCGCAGCTCGCGCAGATCAAATGGTGGGTGTCGCCCCATCTGCTCACCCTCGCGGTCTGTGTTCTTTTTGCCTACGGAGTCGGATGGCTCCTCGCCGTGGCTCATCGCAAAGGCGTGCTGCAGGGAGTCCTGATGGCGGTGCTGCTCGGCGGAGCCCTGGTCGTGGCGAGTTCCTATGGGATTGCCGGGCTGCCCCGCGACCTGCTCGCTATCGAAGCCGGCTACATCGTACTGGCGCTGTTGATCGTGGGAGCGATTGTGGGCGGCTTGTACGACAAGCTCGTGCTGCCCTCGCACTGACGCTCGATCAAGACGGCTCCGGTCGCCTGGGGGTAAGCCCACTACGCGCCTAACCCCTTGCGCTGCAGAGGCTTGGCGCTGCCCTCCGGCCGACCTCGTGCAACCCTTGTGGAATCATGCGTTTGGCGCTGTCCTCCTGAGGCCGGGGATGGGTCGAGACCGTCCCCGTATCCGGAACGCCAATCCACCTGGCAGCCGTCTCTACCGGCCTGATCGCCTAACTCGCTGCCCCTCCAGGAGCTACAGGCCGGGGCCCGGCCAGCGCCTCTCCCACTTAGGTACTGCAGTGCCTCTACTTCCGTACCATTGTTTCTGCCTTACTACAGAGGTAAACTCCGGGCTCGAACGTTTCTCTATCGCTGGTTACCAGTGGACTTGGTGGAGGTGTGCTTTGCATTTTGCTACGACGAAGGGGAACCCGTCTCTGATTGACTGGACATTTCCAGGCACTCTGCAGGACGTGTGGGCCGCGCTGTCTTCTACGCGCCAGCATGAGATCGCTCTGGACTGCGCCAGCACCGCGGAGCGCCGCAATATCCCCGTCACCACGCGCCTACTGGCCAATGCCCTGAACTGCCGCGCCCAGGCCATCTCCGCGCTGGGACCCCAGGAGCTGGCGAAGCACATCGTTACCTTCGCGCAGGCGGAGCCCGATGCGCTTGACGAGATCTTCCGCGTTTACTTCTCCTTCCGCCACAAGAGGATGGTCGCCCGCTTCCTCGAACATCTGCAGATCCGCACCGACGGCGCTGCCGACCGCTCCCCGTCGAAGCAGGCCAAGGCCGAACTGGAAAATGCGATTGCCGAGTTGCTCCGCGAGTTTCGTCATGACGACGTGATGCTCTACACCCAGGTCCTGAGCTGCCAGAACCCGACGTTCTGGAGCGAGCTGTCCCGAGTCAACTTCAAGACAATCGATGTTGCCGTGCGGAACACCGAGCCGGCGGAGCCCTATGTGCCTAAGGCATCCACCCGGATATCGCGAGCCGTCGTCACTCCGGTTGCCGATCCTTCAGGAGACGAGGCTATGCGAACCGGCCAGGAACTGCAGTCCGATCTGAAAGAATTGATTGAGCGGTTCAGCCGCACTGCGGACGAGCTGCAGGCCACGGTTGCCGATTTGCGGGCCGGCAAGCTGCCGCCCGCCGTCGACGAAAATCTGGCGCGCCTCGGACCCGCCTTCGCCAAGCTCGTCTACGACGTGGCCGCGCGCGCGTCCCAGCTGGGCATCGACCGCACGGGCGAGGCCTTCCGCTCTATCGACGATCTGACGCCCGCCATCGCCGCGATCGAGGAAAAGGAAAAGGCGAACGCCGATGCCGAGCGCGTCGCCCGCATGCTCGGACAGGTCCAGGAACTGTCGACCCTCAATGGGCGCGAGTTCCAGCCTCTGGACGCGCTGAAGGAGAGCGCGCGAGCGCTCCAGCAGGAGCTCTCCGCCGCCGGCTCCAACCCGCTGGATCCGGCCAGCAGCGAAAGACTGCGCGCCTTCGAACTGGTGCTGAAGATGGTGGACGCCTCCACCCCCGGCGACGACGAGAACGCCGAAGAGGTCGTGGCCGAGCAGTTCGGCGCCAAGCTGCTCTACGCTCTGGGCACGGGCAAGATCGTGCGCTCGACTCCGTCTGAAACGCAGCCTGCTGCCGCAACGGCGGACGCGCCAAGCTTATCCGGTATGGAGATGCTGCTGGAAGCCAGCAGCAAGCTCGACGCGTACTCTGAAACGGCAGCCGTCAACGTGGGTCAGACCGACGTCGCCTAATCGTTGAACGCGAACCGCTGATCACTTCTTCTTCGGGCTCCGGCTCGTCGTCCCACCACGGCGTTGCCGTGTGCGTGCCGCCTTCTTCGCGGCGCTGCGCAACTCGCCCTTGCCTTTCGTCCGGACGGCCTTCTTCGCCGCGGCTTTGCGGCTCGCCGATCCGCGCTTCTTCGCCGCCTTTTTCGCCTGCTTCGACAGGGCAGCGTGGGAAGCGGTCGAGCGTGGCTCGCGCTGCAGCGCCTCTTCGCGGGCCCTCGAGCGCAGCGCCGACTTTTTCGGCGCAGCCCTGTGGCCGGTCCCGCGTTCGTAGTCGCGCTCGGCTTTGCGGCGGGTGCTCTCGCTGGTGCGGCCCGGCTTGGGTGGCGGCAGCGGAATCCCCGCGCGGCGCGCCTTGCTTAGCCCAATCGCGATGGCCTGCTGCGGCGAACGCACTCCGTGCTTGCCGTGCCGCACATGCTCCACCTCTTCGCGGACGAACTCGCCTGCCGCAGTCGTCGGCGCCTTGCCCTCACGCAGATCCTCTTTGGCTCGTTCTACGGTTTCCTTTTCCGGCATTGCTTCCTCCTCTTCAGTTGGGATGCGCGCCGCCACTCTCGCATGGTAGGCTGCGAG
>DATGJK010000426.1:0-5793 GCA_035295245.1 Acidobacteriaceae bacterium | reverse complement strand
ATTCAGCGGAAGGCGTTCACGCGGCGCACATCGAGGTCGACCTCGAACACCATCTGGCAATATCACCTGGAACAGATGGCGATCTGGGAGGAGCCGCTGCGCTACATCCGCCGGTTCATTTTGACGGAGGAAGAGCTGGAGTCGCCGAGCAGCGAGGTCGCAGCGGCGAGTATTCCGCCGAAGCCGCGCGGCCTGATGAGACGCTCCACGCCGTGGCTCTGAGCAGGTGGGCTTTGGGTTTGCCCCTCCCTGGCGGAACTGCTATCCTCGAAGGAGTCCGAACCGCGCGCCCTTAGCTCAGTTGGATAGAGCGACTGACTACGAATCAGTAGGTCGGGAGTTCGAATCTCTCAGGGCGCGCCATTCCTTTCAACAACTTAAGCCGATTCCCGGCGCCCGACGGAATGCTGAGCCTCGGTGATCGTCCGGACAGAGTAGCGTCAGTACCTCTGCTGCAGACAATTGGCAGCTGCAATCTGAATTCATTCCAATCAGCTTCATCCACCCGTTCTACGCGCACGGATTCGGCACATGCCAGTCGCTCCCGCATGCGGGTAAGATTGGGGACCATGCTGGGCGACAGCATCCTCTCCGAACTGCGCGCTGCCGTTCCCGGCGGACTGATCGCCGCTGCAAGCGAGCTACAGACCTATGAGTGCGACGGGCTGACAAACTTCCGCACGATGCCCGGGGCGGTCGTGCTGCCGCGCTCGGCGGAACAGGTGCAGTCGGTGGTGCGCATTTGCGCCCGGCACCGAATTCCGTTTGTGGGGCGTGGCTCCGGAACCGGATTGAGCGGCGGGGCGCTGCCGGCGAAAGACAGCGTGGTGCTCAGCTTTGCGCGGATGAATCGGATTCTCAGCGTCGACATTCCCAACCAGCGCGTAGTGGTTGAGCCGGGAGTCATCAACCTGCATGTGACCGATGCGGTTGCGCCGTATGGATACTTCTATGCGCCCGATCCGTCGTCGCAGTCGGTGTGCACGATTGGCGGCAACGTGGCGGAGAACTCGGGAGGCGCGCATTGCCTGAAGTACGGCTTTACGACAACCCACGTGCTGGGTATGGAGGTCGTTCTGCCAAGCGGGGAATTGGTGCAGTTCGGGTCTGCTGCGCCCGACGCTCCGGGCTACGACCTGGCCGGAGTCTTCGTGGGTTCGGAGGGCACGCTGGGCGTGGCGACGAAGCTGACGCTGCGCATTGTGAAGCGGCCGGAGACGGTGCAGGTGCTGCTTGCGGCGTTTGATTCCATCCGAGCAGCCGGACAGACGGTCTCGGACATTATTGCGGAAGGGATGCTGCCGGCAGCGCTGGAAATTATGGACCGGCTCTCGGCGAAGGCGTCTGAGGCTGCAGTGCATCCGAACTACCCGGTTTGCGAGGCGCTGCTTCTGGTTGAACTCGACGGGCCTGCGGCGGAGGTCGCGGCCCAAATGGCCGCGGCGACTGCTCTGTGCGAGAAGAATGGCGCGCGGGAAGTGCGGCGCGCACAGACAGCCGATGAGCGGGCGCTGGTGTGGAAGGGGCGCAAGGCCGCATTTGCCGCAGTTGGGCGCATCTCGCCCAACTACATCGTGCAGGATGGCGTGATTCCGCGAACGGCGCTGCCCGATGTGCTGGAAGACATTTCCCGCATGGCCGATGCGGTGAATCTGCGCATCGCGAATGTGTTCCACGCGGGAGACGGCAACCTGCATCCTCTGGTGTTGTATGACAAGGCTGTACCGGGGCAGGAGGAGATTGCGCTCGACCTGTCGTACCGCATCCTGCATGCGTGCGTGGATCGCGGCGGCTCCATCACGGGCGAGCA
The DNA here is from genome assembly GCA_035295245.1 of Acidobacteriaceae bacterium. Lineage (GTDB taxonomy): Bacteria > Acidobacteriota > Terriglobia > Terriglobales > Acidobacteriaceae > Palsa-343. The sequence continues at coordinate 3,983 of DATGJK010000426.1, read as the reverse complement.
TGGTGTGGGGCGCGAAAAGCAGGAGGCGATGGGCTACATGTTCTCGGAACCGGATCTGGCGACGATGCAGCGGGTGCGCGTGGCGTTCGATCCGCAGAACATTTCCAATCCCGACAAGGTGTTTCCGCGGACGAAGCTGTGTGCGGAGAAGACCGGGCCGTACACGCCGCATCCGCTGGAGCAGGCAGGAGTGGCGGAGTTTTTCTGATGCAGCGCGTGAGCAGCCGATTCGAGGAACTCGCCAGCGTTGCGGGCCCTGACATTGTGAGCGAGCGCGATGGCCGCCTTGTTACTTCGCCGCGCACTACGGAGGAGATTGCCGCTGTCCTGCGGTACGCCGATGCCACCGGGGCCGGAGTGGAGATTGCGGGTGCGGGCACGAAGCGCGGCTGGGCTGGCGCAGTGCATGGCGGCGTGTTGCTGGATATGCGCGGTCTGACAGGCGTTTGCGAGCACAGCTGGCAGGACCTGACGGCGACCGTCCGTGCCGGCACAACCTGGGGGGAGATGCAGCGTGCGCTCGCAGCGTATGGGCAGATGGTCGCACTCGATCCGCTGTGGGCGGATCGGGCGACGGTGGGCGGCGTGATTGCGACGAATGATTCGGGTGCGCTGCGGTTCAGGTACGGCGGCCTGCGCGACCTGGTGATCGGGATGACGATGGTTCTGGCTGACGGAACGATCGCTCGATCGGGCGGCAAGGTGGTGAAGAACGTTGCGGGATACGATCTGCACAAGCTGATGATCGGTGCGTTCGGCACTCTGGCCGTGGTGACGGAGGTTACGTTTCGTCTGCACGCGATTCCGCGGAACACGCGGGTTTGGAGCTTCGGGTCTGCGGATGCCAACGCTTGCGGCGAGGTGCTGATGAAGGTGATGGATTCGCAGCTGAGCGTGCAGGCGATGCAGTTGCGGGCCAGTGCCGCTGGATTTTCTCTGGATGTGGAGCTTGCCTCGATTGACGAGGTGCTGCGGGAGCAGTGGAGTTTCCTCAACTCCTGTGCCGGCGGCGAGGGCGCGATCTCCGGCGATGCGTTCGGCGCCCGGGAGCGGTTGTTTGCAGGTGACGGGGTTGTGATGAAGGTGACCATGCTGCCCTCCGCGATTGCGAGGAGTTCGGCGGAGATAGTGCGACTGGGCGGCGAAGCTGTGACTCAGGCTACGGGAATCATGGTGGCGCGGCTGGCGGATGCAAGTGGAGTGGAGCGGCTGCGCGAGTTCGTGGCGGCGGAAGGTGAGGGGGCGGTCACGGTGCTGCGCGGAGCGGATGGCGTTGGCGTGCTGCCGAGCGCGGGTAATTCGGCGGTCGTGATGCGCGAGATCAAGCGGCGTTTCGACGGGAACGGAATATTGAATCCAGGGGTGGTGGTCGGCGGATGAGCGGGCCTGTGGAGATGGCGGAGCCGAAGCGGTCGAGTTTCGACGGGCAGTATCCGCCGGATCGGGAGCTGCTGGCGGACTGCGTGCATTGCGGTTTCTGTCTACCGGCTTGTCCCACGTACGTGCTGTGGGGCGAGGAGATGGATTCGCCGCGCGGACGCATTTACATGATGCAGAAGGCAGCGGATGGGGCGGCTCCGCTGGATGAGAGCTTTCGGCTGCACATGGACCGGTGTCTCGGATGCATGGCGTGCATGACAGCGTGTCCGTCGGGCGTGCAGTACGGAAAGCTGATCGAGGATACGCGAGCGCAGGTGGAGCGGAACATCCCGCGCACGGCAAGCGACTCGTTATTCCGGAAGATGCTGTTCGCGACGTTTCCGCATGCATCGAGGTTGCGCGCGTTCGCTGGGCCGCTGCGCGTTTATCAGCGCTCGGGGTTGCAGCGCGTGGTGAGGAAATCGGGGCTGCTCCGATTCTTGCCGAAGAGGATCGCCGCGATGGAAGCGTTGCTGCCGGTGCTGCCGTCGGGTAAGGCGGCGAAGGTGCCGGTGCGAACTCCAGCTGTTGGCAAGCCGCGACGGCGCGTGGGAATGCTCGCCGGATGCGTGCAGCAGGTGTTCTACGGTCATGTGAACGCGGCAACGGTGCGGGTGCTGGCGGCAGAAGGCTGCGAGGTGATCGTGCCGGAGGAGCAGGAATGCTGCGGGGCGCTGATGGTGCACTCGGGCCTGATGAAGGGTGCGACGGCGATGGCGAAGAAGATGATCGCGGCCTTCGAGGCGGCGGAGGTCGACACGATCGTCATCAACGCTGCCGGGTGCGGGTCGACGATGAAGGAATACGGACATCTGCTGCGGGATGATGCGGAGTGGGCAGCGCGCGCGCGGGCGTTTTCAGCGAAGTGCAAAGACATTGCGGAAGTGCTCTGCGAACTGGAGCCAATTGCCGAGCGGAAGCCGCTGAAGCTGCGGGTGGCGTACCACGATGCATGTCATCTGCGGCATGCGCAGGGAATCTATCGCGAGCCGCGGCAGGTACTGAACAGCGTGCCGGGGCTGGAGATTGCCGAGATCGCCGAGGCTTCGCTGTGCTGCGGATCGGCTGGCGTATTCAACCTGCTGCAGCCCGAGACCGCTGAGGAGTTGGGAGACAGGAAAGTCGCGAACCTGCTGCAGACGAGGGCGGACGCAGTGGTGTCGGCAAATCCGGGGTGCCTGTTGCAGTTGACGGCCGGCCTGCGGCGCCGCGGAGTAACGGCCATGCCCGCCTTTCATATGGCGGAGCTGGTGGATGCGTCGATTCGAGGCATTGGAGCGGCGGAGTTGCTGAGGACGGCGTCACACGCCTCGGGCAGTGACGCACCTGCAGGATCGTGAGCCGGCAGGAACATGCAGCAGGCAAGTATTCCCTGAGCCGTTCAGCCGAGATCGAGAGCAATCACCTCGTGCAATTCGATCTCAGTCAACTCAATCAGGACTGCACCGTCTTTCTCCTCAAACGGAATTTCGCCACCGTTCACCAGCCGTCGCGCCTTCGTTACCCGCCGTCCGTCTTTGGGCGGGCGAACTCGAACCCGTTGCCGCGAGATCGGAATCACCTCGCGCACGGGACCCTTCATCATCATTGGATTCGTAAGATTCACAAGGTGAATGGTGATCGAATCCTTCTGCTGCCAAATGGAAACATCAAGCATGCCTTTACCTTCGACCTCGAGCGGGGCAGGTTGATTCGTCGCCCACACGACGGCATTGCGCAGCAACTTCGAGTGATCGGTAGCCAGCACATCCCAGAAGGTGCGGTCGACGTCCCACGGAAAATACACGACGCGCCCGCGGCCGACCTCACGAACAAAGACGCCAGCGTCGTGAGCATCCGTCGTTCGCGGGAAAACCTCCTCCATCGGCAGATCGGGATAAGTCGGGACCACCTCCAGCGGAGAATGCATTCCCTTGTCGTGCGTCTGCACGTGAACCCTGTGCGTGCCGTTAATGATTCGTCCCGCGTCCTCCAGCCCCGCCAGCAGAGGATGGTATTCTCCGGTCCTCGGATCTGGGTTCAGATTGAGATAGGAGTTCAGCATCGGGCCTTCCACCTGGCCTGTAAATGACGCGCCGAACAAGTCGGCCAGGCCGAAGTCGGTGCGCCGTTCGCCGCGCTCGTCGTACAGCGATGTTTCGAAGGTTGCAATGATGCCGCCGCCATTACGGACAAACGCGCTGATCTGGCTGCACTGCGCATCAGAGAGCGCAGCGATGTTGGGAAGGATCAGTGTTTGAAACTGACGGGTATGCTCCTCGTCGAGCAATCCGTCGTGCACCATGTCAAACGGGATCCGAGCTTCAATCAATGCCTGGTAGAAGCCGAGTTGTGGATCCTCGACGCGCGATGTGGCATCCGGCCAGCCGTAGTATGCGGCCGTCTGCTGCGAGTACACCATGCCAACCCGTGCGAGAGATCGCTCGTTACGAAGGTATCGCTCATTGGCAAAGTGCCAGTCGAATACCTGCTCCACCACCGGAAACCAGCGCCTGTCGAACGGCTTCGCATTGAACTTGGTGAACGTGGGCCGGAAGTTATGAGCAATGCCATCCACCATCCAC
>DATGJK010000425.1:0-13302 GCA_035295245.1 Acidobacteriaceae bacterium | reverse complement strand
TGGGTCGAGCAGGTTTCCGAAGCGGAGATCGCGGTGGCCAAGGCGGAGATCGGCGCGGAGGGGATCGGCTGCGAACCGGCGTCGGCGGTGACGCTGGCGGGGCTGAAGAAGCTGCTCGAGAAGGGGCGCATTCACCGGGAGGAATCGGTGGTGCTGCTGCTGACCGGACACACGCTGAAGGATTCGGATTACACCATCCGCTATCACCGGGGCGAGTTGTTCACGGAGGCGGAGAGCGCGACGCATCGGGCCGAGATCGAAGCGACGCGCCGGAACACGATCGAGCTGGAGGCTTCAGCGGATGCGGTTCTGCGCGAGCTGGAGCGGGCCACGCCATGACGGGCGTCCTGCCCCGCGTTCGTCTGCGGCTGCCGGCCACCTCGGCGAACCTCGGCCCGGGGTTCGACACGCTGGCGCTGGCGCTGCAGCTGTATCTGGAGATTGAGGCCGAACCTGCGCCGGAGTTCCGGCTGGAGGCGAGCGGGCGCAATGCGGAGATTTGCGGCGCGACGGAGAACAATCTGCTGGTGGAAAGCTATCGCGATCTGCTGGCTAGGCAGAAGAGACGCGTCGTTCCGCTGGCGATCCGGATGCGTAACGAGATTCCGCTGGGCATGGGCTGCGGATCGTCGGCAGCGGTGCGGCTGGCCGCGGTGGCGCTGGCCTCTCACTTCGGCGAGCTGGGATGGGATCGGCAGCGCATTCTGACGGAGGCGGCGCGTCTGGAGGGGCATCCCGACAACGCGGCTGCCTGCTGGCTGGGCGGGTTCGCTGCCAGCGCGCAGGAGCGCGAAGGCGTGGTGGCGGTTTCGTTTCCGCTGCCGCCGGAATGGCGCGCGGTGATCGCGATGCCGAATGAGCCGCTGGCAACGACGGAGTCGAGGGCGGTGCTGCCCGCTGCCTGGCCTCGCCGCGATGTGGTCGCGAACCTGCAGCACGTGGCGCTGCTCACGGCGGCGTTCGCCACAGGGCGCGCGGACCTGATGGCGCGGACCATGGGCGATTGCCTCCACCAGCCGTACCGGGCGAGCGTCTGTCCGCTGCTGCCGAAACTGCTGCCGCTGGCGGGAAAGGATGGGATCGCCGGCGTGGCGCTCAGCGGGGCAGGTCCGGCTGTCCTGCTGCTGACGACGTCTGAAACGGCGGCTGCCGGTGTTCTTGGGCGCATTCAGCAAGCGACGGAAGAACTGGGACGGCTGGAGATTTTGATCTGCAAAATGGAATCGGAAGCGGCGCGGTTGGAGGTGTTGGAATGACAGGATTGCACCATTCCCGCGACTAACACATTCGTAATCCGTTTCGTCACCTCGTGTAACCCAATGATGGCATTACTAAAAGTGACCGAAGATTGCTTGCTCAGGGCAGCGAAAAACCCTACATTCGCATCCGTGGGCAGTTCTGGGGGAGGGCTGCTCCGGCGTCCGTGATTCTGAATAAGAATCCGGGCGCCTTAATTTTTGTGCGGAAGGGCCTTCCGCCGGCCGTAACCCCGGATGCGACTTTCCCCGCGAGGTCGCATCTATCTATTCAGGTAGACTCAGGAGCAGGAGGGAACCGGGGCATGGCAGGACCAGGGGTATTTGAAGTCAGCGACGCGACATTCGATCAGGAGGTGCTCCAGTCGGAGCAGCCGGTTCTGGTGGATTTCTGGGCAGCATGGTGCGGCCCCTGCCGGGCGCTGGCGCCCTTCGTGGACGAAGTGGCAACGGAGTACAGCGGCCGCCTGAAGGTGGCGAAGATGGATGTCGATCGCAACCAGGCGACGCCGATGCGCTACGGCATTCGCGGCATTCCCGCTCTGCTGCTCTTCAAGGGCGGCAAGGTGGTCGACCAGATCGTCGGCTACGTGCCCAAGGAGACGATCGCCCGCAGCGTCACCAAGGCGATTGGAGCCGCGGCAGCGACGCGCGCCTGAGCGCAAATCAAGATCGCAGAGAGGCCCGGAAGCTTCCGGGCCTTTTGCTTTGGGTGGAAGCCGTACCATGGCAGTGGATGATGAGCCAGGCTCCCGGACCAACGCCGGAATCGTTGTACCTCGATCGCCTGAAGGAAAACCGGGCGCTGCTGGCCGTCGAGCAGAGGCGGGACCGGCTGCTGGGCTATACCAAGGTGGCTCTGCTGCTGCTCGTCCTGATCGTGGCGGTGGCGCTGCTCAAGTTCCCGTCGCGGCTGGTGTATCTCTCGATTCCGGTGGCGGCCTTCGTGGCGTTTGCGGTCTGGCATGATCGCGTGCTCCAGCGGGTTGCGCGGCTGAACCGAATCCTGACCTTTTATGAGCGCGGCCTGGGGCGGCTGCACGATGCATGGGCGGGCGCCGGGGAGCCCGGCGAGCGGTTTCTGGAGCCGCGGCACCCCTACGCGCGCGATCTGGACGTCTTTGGCAGAGGGTCGATTTTTGAATTGCTCTGCACGGCGCGGACCCGGGCCGGAGAGGAGACGCTGGCGCGCTGGCTGCTGGAAGCGGCGCCGCTGGACGTGATTGCCGCCCGGCAGGAGGCGATTGCCGAGCTGAAGGAGCGCGTCGGCTTCCGGGAGCGGCTCTTTGCGGCGGGAGATCCGGTGCGGGCCGGCGTGCATCCGGAGCGGCTGGTGGAGTGGGGCGAAACGCGGCCCGATCTGGGCCGCGCCTTTCTACGGCCGGTGATGGCGGTGTTGTCTCTGGTCTGGCTGGCGTCATTGTTCTACTGGCTGGCCAGCAGTTCCTGGCTTCCCCTGCTCGGCGCTTCGATGGTGAACGGCGCTGTGTGGATGCTGCTGCGCGGCGGCATCGACGCTTTCGCCGATGCGACGGAATCGGCGACGGCGGACCTGGTGATCCTGGCCGGCGTGCTGCGGGTCGTTGAGGAGGAGCCATTCGAATCCAGGCTGCTGCGCCATTGGCAGGGGCAACTGCGGTCGGCGCCGCTGCGGCCCTCGGCTGCCATTCGCAAACTCAGCCGGCTCGCTCGCTATCTGGAATCGCGGCGCAATTTCCTCATCCGGCCCCTGAGCGCGGGCCTCTTCTACACGGCGCAACTGGCGTTTGCGGCGGAGAGCTGGCGGCGGCGCTTCGGGCCGTCGATTCGCGGCTGGCTGGAGGTTCTGGGCGGGTGCGAAGCGCTGGCGGATTTGTCGACCTTCGCCTGGGAGCACCCGGAAGCGACGGTTCCTGCGTTTGTGAACGCGGGGCCGTTGTTCGATGCGGCGGGGCTGGCGCATCCGCTGTTGCCGGAGAAGCGCGCGGTGCGCAACGGTCTGCGTCTCGACGGCAAGCTGCAGCTGATGATCGTCAGCGGCCCGAATATGGCGGGGAAGAGCACCTTTGTGCGCGCGGTGGGGATCAATGCGGTGCTGGCACAGTGTGGGTCGGTGGTGCAGGCGCGGGAGCTGCGGATGTCGCCGCTGGCGATCGGCGCGTCCATCTGCGTGCTGGATTCGCTGCAGGGCGGCGTCTCACGGTTCTACGCGGAGATCCAGCGGCTGAAGCTGATCTCGGACATGACCTGCACGCCGCGGCACGTGCTGTTTCTGCTTGACGAACTGCTGTCGGGGACGAATTCGCACGACCGGCTGGCGGGATCGCAGTTTCTGGTGCGCGCGCTGCTGGCGCAGCGCGCCATCGGGCTGATCACGACGCACGATCTGGCGCTGACGCGGATTCCCGAGGCGGACACCGGAGCGGCGGTGAACTGCCACTTCGAGGATCATCTGGAAAACGGCGCGCTGCAGTTCGATTACCGGCTCAAGCCGGGAGTGGTGCGCACCAGCAACGCGCTGCGGCTGATGCAGTCGATCGGGCTGGCGGTCGAGGAGGAGCGGAGCTAATAGCGCCGCAGCATGCCCAGCACGCGGCCCTGGATGGCGACCTGGCCGGCGGGGACGAAGATGGGCTCCATCTCCGCGTTGGCCGGCTGCAGGCGGACGAGCGAACCCTCGGGGTAGTAGCGCTTCAGGGTGGTCTCGGCGCCGCGGACGAGGGCTACGACGATGTCGCCGGAGCGGGCGGCGCTGGTCTTTTCAACGAGGACATAATCGCCGTCGACGATGTGCTCGTCGCGCATCGACTCGCCCCGTACCTGGAGGGCGAAGACCTCGCGGTTGCCGATGATGTCGCCGAGCGAGATGGTCTCCGGAATCTCGGCGGTTTCCACAGGAAGGCCGGCGGCAATGCGCCCGGCCAGCGGCAGGCGTTCGACGGGCCGGCCTTTCGCGCGCGGAGGGAGAACGTCGATGGAACGGCTGCGATTGTGGGCCCGGGCCAGAAGTCCTTTGTGCTGCAGGTTGGTGATGTGCTTGTGCACGGTGGCCAGGGAGCGCAGGTCGAGGCCGCGGGCGATCTCCTCGAAGGAGGGAGAGTAGCCGTTGCGCTGCACGAATGCGGAGATGAAGTCGAGCACTTCCTTTTGGCGTCGGGTGATGGCCATGGGCGCCATTATAGCGAATAAAAGGCGAACCGCAAGGGAATCCGCCGAGAAGGGTTCCCAAATTGGCACCTGGGGGTGGGCCGGACCGAAGCGGGAGCGCGAGGTGTGTTTTTGTGAGACAGCCTCTGTTCTTCGCGAGCAGGCGGAGAGATGGTGGTGCTGGGAGGACGGAGATGCGGATGCTGATCGCGGAACACGACTGGGCGCTCGGAGCCTTTCTGGCGCGGGGATTCGAGGCGGAGGGTTATGCGGTGACGCTGGCCGGCGACGGCGAGAAGGCGCTGGAGGCAGTGCGCGCCAACGTGCCGGCGATCGCGATCCTCGATGGAGATGCTCCGGAGAGCGATGGGATGGCGGTGCTGGGGCGGCTGCGTTCGTGGGCCGGGGAGATGGCGATTGTGGTCCTCACCAGCGGGCAGGACGCCGCGGCGCGGCTGCAGTGGCTGGAAGCTGGGGCGGATGACGTGGTCAGCAAGCCGCTCTCCTTCACCGAACTGCGGGTACGCTGCCGCGGGTTGGTGCGCCGCCGTGGGCCGGAGGTGGTGCTGCGGCATGGCGCGCTGGAAGTGAACCCGATGGAGCGCAGCGTAAGGCGCGGGGGCGAGACGATTCCGATGACGAACCGGGAATACGCGCTGCTGGCCTTCCTGCTCGAGCGCAGAGGCGAGGCGGTGTCGCGCAGGACGCTGCTGGAGCGGGTGTGGAACCGGACGGCCGGCGTGCAGACGAACGTTGTGGATGTGTACGTGAACTACCTGCGGCGGAAGCTCGAGGATGGCGCGGGGAAGCCGGTGATTGAGACGGTGCGCGGTCAGGGATACAGCATCGCCGCGGAGGCATAGACCATGGCAGCCCATTCGATCGCAGGCGTGGCACGCAGCGCGGTGCTGGCCAGCGCCGACGCGGCGTTTCGCAGGCGCGTGGGCGACGCTCTGATCGGGCTGCGCTGGCAGGTGCGCGAGGCCAAAGGAGGCGCCGAGGCGCTGGCCTGCGTGCAGGCTGCCGCGGCGGAGACGGTGGTGGTCGATGCCTGGCTGCCGGATCTGGAGATTCGGGAGTTCATCGGGGAGTTCCGGCGACTGCATCCGGAGATCGATGTGGTGAGCGTGGATCCCGCGCTGTGTGCGGGCGAGAGCGGGCGCAGCGCGCGCCGCAATGAGGTGCTGCACGCGCTGCGCTGCGCCGGGGAGAAGGGGACGGAGAGCGCGGTTGCCGCGGATGCGGAGGGGTCGTACGGCGTTTCGACCCAGCGGGCGCTGGTTTCGGGCGAGGCGGGCGCGCCGATCCCGGAGCTGATCGGAAGCGATCCGCTGCTGGTGGAGGTGAGGCGGCGGATCCGGCTGGTGGCGCCGCGCTCGACGGCGGTGCTGATCGAGGGCCCGACGGGCAGCGGCAAAGAGGTGGTGGCGCGCGCGCTGCACCGGCTGAGCCCGAGGGCCAATCGCAAATGGGTGGCGCTCAACTGCGCGGCGATTCCGGAGAGCCTGCTGGAGGCGGAGCTGTTTGGCCACACGCGGGGAGCGTTCACCGGAGCGGATCGGCCGCGGATGGGGAGGATCGAAGCGGCGAACGGAGGAACGCTCTTTCTCGACGAGATCGGCGAGATGCCGCCGGCGCTGCAGGCCAAGCTGCTGCGCTTTCTGGAGACGGGAGAGATCCAGCGGGTCGGCGAGAACGAGCCGTTGCCGGTGGATGCACGGGTGGTGGCGGCGACGCACCGGCCGCTGGCGCGGCTGGCGGCGGAAGGCGTGTTCCGGCAGGACCTCTACTACCGGCTGGCGGTCTTCCTGATCCGCACGCCGGCGCTCGCCGGGCGCAGCGAAGATATCGAAGCGCTGACGCGGCATTTTTTGGGCTGCATGGCCGAAGAGTCGACAGCAAAGTCGATCCCGGCGGCCGCCATGGCCCGGCTGGTGGCGCACCCCTGGCCGGGCAATGTGCGGGAGCTGGCGCACGTGCTGGAGCGGGCGTGGATTCTGGCCGAAGAGCGGGTGGCGATCGATGCGGAGGAGATTGAGTTCGACGAGGCGAAGCAGCAAGAGGCTGTGCAAGGCTCGGTCAGGGGCTGAAACGCCCGAACGCGGCGAGGGAGGGCACGAGGGGCGTTCCGGCTGATTCGTTCCGTTTCAGCGGGGCAGTTCATGGAAGCCGCGTCCGCTCAGGATCATCGGCACGCACCGGGCCGCGCGGGCGGCTCTCGTTTTTGCCTGCTTTGCGCCCGCGATGTGGAAGACCCAGGACTTCCTGCGGCCCGGCGTGAGCGCGTCGAATGCTCTCCTGAGACGCGCGTTGGCCTCCAGCAGGGTCTGCAACTCCTCGGGGATCGCATAGTCCGTGGGCTTCTTCAGCGCTACTTTCCTGCCGGATTCTTCCAGTTCGATGGCCTCGTAGAGATAGTCCCTCAGGGTCGACTGAAGGGCTGCGATCGCTTTGGGGGAAGTGAATTTGATCCAGCGCCCGGCCTGCGTGTGTTCGCCAATCCGTTCGAGGATTTTCTTCGGATCGCTGAGCAGAGCGCCCTTGAAGAACGAGAGCGCGCACGCGTCGCGCAGCGGAATGATGATGGCGACATTCTTCCTGCGGTAGGTGAAGCAGGGCTTGCTCCATTTGAGCTCTTCCGTTAGATAGCAGTCGAGAGCGATGTTGCGGAGCTGATCGATTTCCTTCTGCCACTTCTTTGCATAGGGAACCTGCATGCATCCCTCCTCTCTGGGCTCCGGCCAGGTCCCGGCCGCACCCATCCAGAGTACAAAGGCACCGACGCTGCCGCCTGCCGGCCAGCAGACACCGCGGTCTTCAGGGCTGTTGCGCGCCTTCGGGTTCAGCCAGCACGCGTTCGTAGAAACGTTCGTAGAGGGGGATGATCTTCGAGGCGCAGTAGCGGGTGCGGGCGAGTTTGCGGGCGGCTTCGGCCATGGCCTCGTATCGAGTGCCGTCGCGCAGCAGCTCCACGGCGGCCGCGGCCATGCCATCCACGTCGCCGACCGGGAAGAGGCGTCCGGTGACGCCGTCGTCGATCAGTTCAGGGACGCCGCCGACGCGGGTGGCGATCGTCGGGACCTGGCAGGCCATCGCTTCGAGCGCAACAAGGCCGAAGGATTCAAGCTCGCTGGGCAGCAGCAGGAGATCGCACAGGGGCAGGACCTCGGAGACGCTGCCGAGTTTCCCGAGGAAATGCACCTTGTCGGCGATGCCTTTGCGATGCGCGAGCCATTCGGCGGCGGAGCGCTCCGGGCCGTCGCCGATCATCAGGAGGCGAGCCGGGACCTCGCGCACGACACGGGAGAAGATGCGTACCACGTCGGCGGTGCGCTTCACGGGGCGGAAGTTGGAGAGGTGGACGAGGATTTTTTCGCCCGGCTCGGCGTAGCGGGCGCGGCCCTTCTCGCGCTCTTCGGCGGGAAGAGGCATGTAGACGTCGCAGTTGACGAAGTTGGGGATGACCTCGATGGGGCGCTCGGGCTGGAATTCCTGAACGGTGCGGTCGCGCAGGTAGTTGGAGATGGCGGTGACGCCGTCGCTCTCGTTGATGCCGAAGCGGGTGATGGGCAGGTAGGAGTGGTCGAGCCCGACGAGCGTGATGTCGGTGCCGTGCAGGGTGGTGATGAAGGGCAGGCGCCGGTTCTGGCGGGCGAGCATCTCGCGCGCGAGGTAAGCGGAGATGGAGTGGGGAATGGCGTAGTGCACGTGCAGCAGATCGAGCTCGTAATAGGCCGCCACCTCGGCCATGCGCGTGGCCAGGGCGAGGTCGTAGGGCGGGTATTCGAAGAGCGGGTAATTGGAGACCGGAACTTCGTGGAACTGAATGTCCTGCTCGCGCCCGCGCAGGCGGAAGGGCTGGGAATAGGCGATGAAATGCACCTGATGCCCGGCGGAGGCCAGCTCGATGCCGAGCTCGGTGGCGACGACGCCGCTGCCGCCGTAGGTGGGATAGCAGGTGATGCCGATCTTCATGCGCGCAGTTGAGCTTACAGGGAAGAGATGCGGCAATCCAGGCAACGATGCAAACGGGGCTCTTCGCGCCCCACGATGCGCTGGTGGAATCAGGCGGGCTGGCGCGGACCGCTTGCGATGGAGGCAAGGCTGCGGCGATCAGCGCGGCGAGCAGGAAGGCGGCGGAGGTGATGCAGAGGGCGGCTCCGAGCCCGGCGTGTTCGGAGACGCGGCCGATGGCCCAGGGCGCGGCGGCGCTGACCACGCGGCCGATGTTGTAGACGAAGCCCATCGCCGAGCCGCGCAGGGCGGTGGGGAAGAGCTCGCTCGCAATCACGGTGAAACCGCTGAAGTATCCGGTGCCAAAGAAGCCGACGAGGGGCCCGATCACGAGCAGCGCGTTGGCGTTCGCGACAAAGGCGAAGAGGGGCACCAGGGCAGCGGCGATGACGAGATAGCCGATGTAGGTGGCTTTGCGGCTCCAGCGGTCGGCGATGTAGCCGAAGCTGATGTAGCCCAGAAACGTGCCGATCTGCATGACGATGGTCCACTCGGAAGTCGACACAATGCCGAGGCCGCGGCCGCCTTCGGCGCGCGGCAGGGAGAGGAAGCGCGGCACCCAGGTGAAGAGTCCCCACCAGGCGAAGAGCGTGGCGGCATTCATGGTGGAGCAAATGAGCGTGTTGAGGCCGAGGCGGCCGTGGAACAGCGCGCCGGGACGCATTTGCGGCGCGCGCTCCTGCCGCCAGACTTCCGGCTCGGGGACGCCGCGCTGGACCCACAGGGCGATCAGCGCGGGCGCGATCCCGGCAAAGAAGACGGCGCGCCATCCGAAGTGGGGCAGGATGACGGCGACGAGGGCTGCGCCGAGAGCGAATCCGACAGCCCAGGAGCTTTGCACGACGGCCAGCGCTTTGCCGCGATGCTGCGCGGGCCATGTTTCCGCAACCAGAGCGGCGCCCGAGGCCCACTCGCCGCCCATGCCGAGGCCGAGCACGATGCGGCAAAGCATGAGCTGGAGCGCGGTATGCGTGAGCCCGCAGAGTCCGGTCGCCACGGAGTAGATGAGGACGCTGGCCGTGAGCGCGCGCACGCGGCCGGCGCGGTCAGCGAACCAGCCGAAGACGAGGCCGCCGGCGGCGGCGCTGATCAGGGTGGCGGACATCAGCGCGCCGCTCATGGCGGCGGAGAGATGCATCTCTCGCTGCACCGGACCGAGGACGAGCGCGTAGAGCATGACGTCCATGCTGTCGAGCATCCAGCCGAGGCAGGCGGCGAGCAGGGTTCGCTTCTGCTCCCGCGATGCCGCGAGCAGCCAGCCAAGGACAGGGTTCAAGGTTTGCGCCTCGGTGCTTTACAGTTCAGGAGTACGGATACCACGAAGCGAGAGCGTATACCATTGCGCGCGGCGATCGATACGGGGGGCACCTTCACCGACTGCGTGTGGATGCAGGATGGAGAGCTGCGGGTCCTGAAGCTTTTCTCCACGCCCGGCGATCCGTCGCAGGCGGTGCTCGAGGCGGTGCGGCGCATCGGAGCGGCAAAGGTGCGGCATGGGACGACCCTCGGCACCAATGCCATGCTGGAGCGGCGCGGCGCGCGCGTGGCCTTCGTGACCACGGCGGGGTTTGAAGACACGATTGCTATCGGGCGGCAGACGCGGAGCGATCTGTACGACTGGTTTGCGCCGGCGCCCGTGTGCATCGTGCCCCGCGACCTGCGGTTCGGCGTGAACGAGCGGGTCAGCGCGGAAGGCGAGATGCTGTGCTCGCCGAGCGACGAGGAACTGCAGGCGCTGGCGGAGGCGATTCGCGCGAGCGGAGCGGAAGCGGTGGCCGTCTCATTGTTGTTCTCCTTCGCGAATCCGCAGACGGAGCGACGGGTGGCGGAGGCGCTCGGCGGGCTGGGGATCCCGGTGTCGGTGTCGCACCGCATCCTGCCGGAATTTCGCGAGTACGAGCGAGCATCGACGACGGTGGTGAACGCGTATCTCGCGCCGAAGATGGAGGCGTACCTGACGCACCTCGACAGTCAGGTGAGAACGCTGCATGCGGAGGGACGCGTCGAGGTGATGCAGTCGTCGGGCGGGATTGTGGCGGCGGAGCTGGCGGCCAGGGAGCCGGTGCGGACGGTGCTCTCGGGACCGGCCGGTGGGGTGATCGGGGCGACTCGGGTTGCGCAGATTGCGGGATTCGAGCGCATCATCGGCTTCGACATGGGCGGGACCTCGACGGATGTGTTTCTGTCGGATGCTGCGCGGGGCGGAGTGCGGCGGACGCGCGAGTCGGTCGTGGCCGGCGTCCCGGTCAGCGTGCCGATGCTGGAGATTCACACCGCGGGCGCCGGCGGCGGCTCCATCGCCCGCTTCGATGCCGGCGGCATGCTGCACGTGGGCCCGGAGTCCGCGGGAGCCGATCCGGGGCCAATTTGTTTCGGGCGCGGAACCCTGGCGACCCTAACGGATGCGAATTTGATCCTCGGGCGCATGGACGCGGGAAGTTTTCTCGGCGGGACCGTGCCGCTAAATCGCGAGCGCGCCGATGCGCTGCTGCGCGAGCAGAAAGGGCCGCTGGCCACGGTGGAGGAATTTGCCGCCGGCATGGTGCGCGTGGTCGAGACAGAGATGGCGAAGGCGATTCGCGTCATCTCCGTCGAGCAGGGGCACGACCCGCGCGACTTTACGCTGGTGGCTTTTGGCGGAGGGGGCCCGCTGCACGCCTGCTCGCTGGCGCGTGCGCTGCGCATTCCGCGGGTTCTGATTCCGGCCATGCCGGGAGCTCTGTCGGCACTGGGCATTTTGCTGGCTGACGTGGTGCGGGATTATTCGCGCACGGTGATGCTGCGCGGCGAGGCGATCGGCACGCTGGCCTCCGCGTTTGCGGAACTGGAGCGAGCGGCGCGCGAGGAACTGGATGCCATGGCGGAAACCTCGCTCGACCTGCGCTACCGCGGGCAGGGATACGAGCTGAACGTCCCCTGGGAAGCGTCCGCGCCGGAGCAATCTCTCGCGCGCTTCCATGCGGCGCACGAGCAGCGGTATGGATTTTCCAATCCAGAGCGGCCGGTGCAGATTGTGAATCTGCGCCTGCGCATGCGGGCGGCGGCGGAGCCGTATGCTCCGGCGCGGCGCGAGCCTGTGCCGGGGGACGGACGCGCCGCTCTCTTTGCCGAGAGGCCTGTCTTTTTCGATCGCGGATTCGTGGCGGCCCGTTTCTACGATCGCGAGCGGCTCGTGCCCGGCGATGCAATGGAGGGTCCGGCGATGATCACCGAGTACACCTCGGCGACACTGCTGCCGCCTGGCTGCCGCGCCGAGATGGACGCCTTCGGCAACATCGTGATCGCCGTCGTAGAGGAGCGCGCATGAGCAACGATCCCATTGAGCTGGCGATTTTCCGCAGCGCGGTGCACTCGATCGCCGAAGAGATGGGCGCGGCGCTGCGGCGGACGGCGCTCTCGCCGAACATCAAGGAGCGCCGGGATTACTCATGCGCTGTTTTTGACAGCGAAGCGCGCGTCATCGCGATGGGCGATCACATGCCGGTGCACCTTGGCTCGATGCCGATGTCGGTAGAGGCGGCGGTGCGCGCGGTGTCGTTCGAGCCGGGCGACGTGGTGATCCTGAACGATCCGTATGCGGGCGGAACGCACCTGCCGGACATCACGATGGTGCTGCCGGTGTTTCTCAGCGAGGCGAAGCGGCCTGCATATTACGTGTCGACGCGCGCGCATCATGCGGATGTGGGCGGCACGTTCGCCGGGTCGATGGGACCGGCGCGGGAAATCTACCAGGAAGGGCTGCGCATTCCTCCGGTGCGCATCGTGCGCGGCGGGCGGCTCGATCGCGAGATGCTCGATCTGATCCTGCTGAACGTGCGCACGCCCGCGGAGCGCGAAGGCGACCTGGCCGCGCAGATCGGATCGTGCCGCGTCGGGGAGCAGCGGGTGCGGGAATTGGCGGCGAAGTATGGGGAGGAGCGGCTGCGCGCGGTTTGCGGCGAGTTGCTCGATTACTCCGAGCGGCTGGTGCGAGCGGAATTGCGGCTCATGCCGGCGGGCACGTTCTCCGCAGAGGACTGGATGGATGACGACGGCCTGTCGGATATGCCGCGTCGGATTGCGGTGCAGCTCACCATCGATCCGGAAGCGGCCACGCTGCACGCGGACTTTGTGGGATCGTCGGAGCAGGTGAACGGCAGCGTGAACGCGGTGCGCGCGATCACGCTTTCGGCATGCTTCTACGTTCTGCGCTGTCTGCTGGGGCGCGAAGCTCCGGCGACGGCGGGTATCCTGCGCCCGCTGCATTTGTCCACTCCGGCGGGCAGCATCGTCGACGCGCGTCCTCCGGCACCGGTGGCGGGAGGCAATGTCGAAACGTCGCAGCGCATCGTGGATGTGCTGATGCGCGCGCTGGCGCAGGCCATTCCCGATCGCGTGCCGGCGGCGAGCGCGGGCACGATGAGCAATCTGACGATTGGCGGCATCGATCCACGCACCGGCGCGCCGTTCACCTACTACGAAACCGCGGCGGGGGGAATGGGAGCGCGTCCAGGGATCGACGGCGTCTCCGGCGTGCAGACGCACATGACGAACTCGCTGAACACGCCCATCGAGGCGCTGGAATACGCGTATCCCTTCCGCGTGCGGCGCTATGCATATCGCGAAGCATCCGGCGGTGAAGGACGATGGCGTGGCGGCGATGGACTCGTTCGCGAAGTGGAATTGCTCGCGCCGGCCCAGGTGACCCTGCTCGCCGAACGCAGACGGTTTCGTCCGTGGGGACTCGAGGG
Organism: Acidobacteriaceae bacterium; assembly: GCA_035295245.1. GTDB lineage: Bacteria > Acidobacteriota > Terriglobia > Terriglobales > Acidobacteriaceae > Palsa-343. The sequence continues at coordinate 176 of DATGJK010000425.1, read as the reverse complement.
CGGCCGTGAAGGCGCAGCGGGCCGCGCTACGGTGTTTACCGCGGATGAGCCTCAGGGGAGAGAACTGCCGGGCAAGTGTAGCCTGCACCTGAAGGCCGGAGATGCGCTTCGCCTGGAGACTCCCGGCGGCGGAGGTTGGGGCGAAAAGTAGATCGAGCCAGGTTGCCCGTCGCATT
>DATGJK010000424.1:0-5788 GCA_035295245.1 Acidobacteriaceae bacterium | reverse complement strand
CGCCGGATGTCTTTTGGGAGCTGAAGGGAGCGGGCTGGAGCATGGCGGTTGATAAGTATGTTGACCAAAAGAAGCTCAAGGATGCGGTTGCTCAGCTGGTCGCGCCCGGCGACACAGACGACCAAAAGCTACGAAAGATTTATGCAGCGGTGATGAAGCTGGAGAACACCGATCTGACACGCGAGCGCACGAAGGCCGAGAACAAGGCCGAGAATCTGGACATCAGAAATGCCGAGGATATCTGGACGGCGCAACGCGGAAACGGCAACCAACTCGCGCTGCTGTTCATCGGTTTGGCGCGCGCGGCAGGACTGAAGGCGTACGCCATGATGGTGACCGACCGCGACCAGAACATCTTCATGAAATCCCACATGGACTGGGATCAGCTGGACGACATCATTGCGATCGTTAATGTGGACGGCGTCGAGACCTACTTCGATCCGGGCGAGCGCTACTGCGAATACGGCAAGCTGCACTGGAAGCACACCTGGACTTCCGGTGTGCGGCAAACGTCGAATGGCGAAGCGGAGATTGCGCAGACGGCTCCTCCGGCCGCGTCCGACACCATGGTGAGCCGCGACGCCGACCTCGTGCTGGACGCGGATGGCAGCGTTCACGGCACGATCCACATGACCGTGACGGGCAGCGAGGCGCTGATGTGGCGCCAGGAAGCTTTGGTGGCGGATGCGGAGGAAGCAGCTAAGGAATTTCATGACCGGCTGCTGCCCACGATGCCGGCAGGCGTGCAGCTGAAGATGGAGGGCTTCACCGGCCTGACGGATTCCACCCTTCCTCTGACGGCAACCCTCGACGTGACGGGCACGATGGGAGCGAAGACAGGACACCGGCTGTTTGTTCCAGGCACGTTCTTTGAAGCGCAGGCAAAAGCGCGCTTTGTGAATGCGACCCGGCAGAACCCGGTGTTCCTGGATTGGGCCTATACGGTGAAGGATCATGTGCGGCTGCATCTGCCGGACGGGGTCTCAATCGAGGATCGCCCGAAACAGGACATGTTGTTTGCTCCGCATGTGTCGTTCGAGGCCAGCTACGAGGGCGGTCCGCACGATTTCCAATACACGCGGCAGGAGCAAGTGTCGGCGATTCTGTACAGCGTGCAGCAGTACCCGGCGCTTCGGGATTTTTTCCAGAAGATGAACGCGCAGGATCAGACGCAGCTCGTGCTGCAGTCGCTGCCTGCGGTGGCGACGGCGCAGTCCCGGTAACTCGCGGCCTCTGCTGCATCGTGCGGTCGGTGGCTTCTTACCGAGAGAGTCAACGGAATTTCCGGCGCATGGCCGCCAACTCATCGACTCGTTCCGTCAGGTGCCGGATACGATTCATGACCTCAAGCCCCAGGGTAGCGGGAAAATCTATGGTTGCGGCGGACCAGGATGCACAATTCAAGGCCTCTTTGGCCTCTCTGATGCATTGCGTCTTCTCCTTCGGATCGGTTAAACGGTCGATCCGCGCAAGGAGCGATGTCACCATTTCGATCTCCGTGATCACAAAACGGATTGCCGCGTCATTCACCCGTTTCGCCAGCTCCTCGATGGATTCCATCACCTGCGTCGGATCGCGCGTGGCCACAGGCCTGTCGGGGATTATGAAAGGCGACTTCCGTTTTCTCCGCGCAAACCCATTGGGCCGAGTAACCCTGAATGTCATTTTCTGTGACCTTTTTTCGAAAGCAGTTCATGCAAAGCGCTGAGGAGGCCATCCGGACCTCTATCAATCGATAAGTCAGCAGACTCATCGGCGGACGCCACATACGCGGAAACGAAGACGATGGGCGTAGATGGAGCGTTCTCACGGATCAGACGAATCATGCCCTGCCTCACTTCTGCCGGAATCGAATGGCACAGCAGGACGAGGTCGATGCTGGTGGTCCGGAGGCGATGGATCGCATCCTCGATGGAAAAGGCAGACTCGACGTCATAGCCGGCTGATCGCAGCAGGAGGGAGCGGGTCTTGAGGAGAACCTGATCCTTACCGACATTCAAGATGAAAGCGGCTGAAACCGGAGCAGGATTCGCTGCTGCCGGGTTCGGTGCACAGCGGGTCTGAAGAAGCGGTGCCGAACCAGCGGGACGAACCTCGTGAGCCGGGTATCGTTCAGTCTGTGGTTCGCTTCCATGCTGCGTGTGAACCTTCGTTTGCTGCCTCTGTTCTTTCAGGGCGTGAGCAAGGTATGGAATGGCCCGCTGGTTGGTCTGCCACAGGTTTTCCGTCCGCCCGTGGCCGCTGTGCCGTGTGCGTGGTTCCCGATCCGGCAGACGGTCATCTGCAAACCACAGTACCTCGCCCAAGCCTATACGGGGACTTTTTCTTTGGTCCTCGCGCTGCTAAATCTTTGGATTTCAATTATTTATATAGAGTTGTTAATTCTTCGTTACGAGTACTTGACGATTGCGGTAGTTTAGCGTTACGTTAGCCCCAAAAATTGCCACACTGAGCGGGTGCGTTGGGCGGAAAGGCGAGCACGGACATGAGCACGGCGAAGCGGCGCCAGCGGTCGTTCAATACAGCGGAGCGTTCGGAAATCCCTACCGGGAGGAACGGGAAACACAACTCGATCGTGACGAAGATCCTCGCTGAGTTGCAGGATCTCAACGGGGATCGCTGCCTGAAGATCCCGATTTCCGAGTTGCCGGACAGTAAAGCGAATATTCGCTCCGCACTCAACAGAGCCGCGCACAACCTGAACAAACCGGTTGCTACCAGGGCAGACGAGGAGTTCCTCTATATCTGGAATCCGTGAGGCCGCGCATCGGCGCGTCCGATCTTCGCGAGCCATTGCTGAAAGAGCATGCAATGAAAAAGCCCCGGCAGATGCCGGGGCTTTTTCGGTGGGGGACTGCTTTGTTGTGCCGGGTTATATGCTGGTGGCGATGTCGCCCAGAACCGAGCTGACCTTGGTGCCAACGTTGGTCAGGGCAGTAATAGCGACAAGGGCGATCAGAGCGGCGATCAGAGCGTATTCGATTAAGTCCTGGCCGGACTCGTCTTTCAGAAGGTTCGTCATGAGCTTCTTCATCTGCTGGTTTCTCCTCTGGAGTTCGCAGCCCGAACTGCACGATAGTGCCCCCGTGTCCGGCCTGCGTGGTGCATATACCTTGCAGTGCGTGGGGCAATCGAACAATAGCCAGGGAGTGCCAGGAGGAAACAGTCGGTTGGTAATAGACCTTTGGAAAGGCTGCGCTGTTCGCTAAACTCTGCCGGCGAAAAGCTTGCAACTGTGGCCTTTAGCGAAACCTCCGGCGAATCTGGATAGGATGGCTTCCGGGGATTCCATGCTCGCGAAGCGGCCTCTTGTCCTTCGATCACCGCACGTTTGTCCGCCTGTGTTCAGCTGCCGCCGCGCTCGCCGGGCGCTCTGCACGCGCGCAGCCGCAACCGTTCCGGCTCCGCGCAGAACGCAGGAATCACGGGTGGGCACCCAGCAGAGGATGACGCTCTGCGCTATTGCGTTGGCGCCTCAGACTGGCACTCGGCGGCGTTTGGCGTCGTGACCAGGCTTTGGACGGGGATGGTCCAGGTGTGGAATCCAACTTTGTGGATAGCGCTGACAAGGTGCTGCTGCGTGCCGATGCCGCCGAAGGGCGGATTAACCAGCTGCACGCTGGAGGCGCCCTCGTCCGACTGCACGAAATGCACGTTGTACTGGAGGCGCAGGATCAGATGCGGCTCCTTGCCATCCACAAGAAACGTCGAGACGGTGCCTGAGGTGTGGAGCGGGCTGGCGAAGTCTACAACGTACAGTAGTTGCTGACCGGGATACGATTTGTCGTCCGCCACCAGACCCATCTCGAGACCGGTGGGCTTGCGATGGCCCAGTTCGAGCCAGTCTTCTTTCGAGGTGGCGAGACACTGGGCTGCGTCGACGAGGAGCGCGGGCGGCTGCTCCGCTCGCAGCGCTCCGGCGCAGAAAGAGAAAGTCAGGATAACGGCAAAAGCCCGCACGGGCGATCCCTCCGGTTCGCGCACCCTCCAGAAATTCGATGCAGGAGAGGCGATGGGGGAGGGTCGTTGTCAGGGTCAGCTGCCGGTGATGGGTCGATTCGTAACCTGCTTGCAGGTCACTGGCGTCTGATCGCTGATCTCTGTCTTACTCCCGCGGCGCGTCGTTCTGGCAGGCCGCCTCGGGATGGGTGCCAACATCCGACATCGGGATGCGATACGTGGAATAGCCGATGTCGTAGATGGCGTGCAGAATGTGGTCGCGGGTACCGATGCCGCCGTAAGGCATGCCGGTCAGCACGACGGTCCGCCCCCCGTCCTCGGGCTGGCGAAACTTCACCTTGTACTGAAAATGGAGCGTGCGGTGTCGCCCACCGCCCTCGGGAACGAATGCGACCACCGTGCCGGAGGTATGCATCTCGTCGTCGAAGTTCACGAGGTAGACCATCTGCGACTTGTGATCCACCACATAACCCATCTCCAGTTCGGCCGGCTTGTTGGTCGCGACGCCAAGCCAGTCATCTTTGGAGTTGACCAGACAGCTGGCAGCATCGATGAGCAGCGGCGGGGCGCCTGAGTTTTCGGCATACAAACCACCGGCAAAAGATGACAGGACAATGAGCGCGAGCCAATGCATGCAGAAGCCTCCAGCCATGCGCTCGTTTTGAAATAGAACAAGGTGGGGGAGCACAGTGGCCTGTTTCCCGAAGGCACACATCGAGCAGGCAAATGATGGGTTGTGCCCTGGAAGGTGTGGCTCAGCATACAACGGAGCATGGGCGGAGGGTCAATGAAAAAAGGATGGAGCCAGCAGACCACAGAATTGTCACTGCGGTAAACCAGGGAAAAACAAAGGGCTCGCGGACTGCACTGCGAGCCCCCTTGAGGCTCAGCGCAGCCCGTGCCGGCGGAGGAACTGGCTCACGTTGCCGGGCAAGTTCGCCCGCGCGATGACTCCCCGCGCCGCGGGTCCCTTGCCCGCGATGGGAGAGGCCAGGAATGCGTGCACTTGCGACGACGCCGGATCGAAGGCGATGCCGACGATCTGACCGGCATCGTTCACATCGAAGGCCGTCAGCAGGTAGAGCGTGGTATCGGCTGCGACGACAGTGTTGAGGTCGGTGATGGTCCCGTTCTGCCAAATGACGGCGCGCGGGCTCCCGGTGGTGACCGGCCCATCGAGCGATGCGCCGACAACGGTGCCGGTGCCGTTCATGCCCAGACCGGCGCCGGTGAAATCTCCAGGGAGGATTCCAAGGTCCTGCATCCCGGTGGCCGGAGTCCAGAGGAAGGGATGAGTGGTGTTGCTGCCGGGCAGCGCGGAGATGCCCGCAACCGAGCCGCTGTTATTGATCGCGAAGGCCACGTTGCCGACGCCCAGCCAATCCGGGCTGGCTGTACCACCCAGATTGCCGAGGTCATGCACGGTGCCGTCCGCATCCCACAGGACCGCATGCGGACCAGCGGCAAAAGGCGACCCGTAGGTGTTGGAGCAGTTCCCTGACGTGCCGACCACCTGCCCCCGGTCGTTGTTCCAGAAGGCAGCCGAAACGGTATCGCCCGGAAGCGGTGAGAGCCGGCGAATCTGGCTGGGACCCGGTCCCCAGACCACCGCTTCGTAGTCCAGCACCTGCGGACCTGTACCGTTGTCCGCATGCGCCTGGGTGTAGGGGGCGCAGCCGGGATCCTTCGTGCTGGTCTCTGCGGCGCCGGCGATTTCTCCGCGGGCATTCACCGGACCGCCAAAGCCGTTGTTGCCGCCGAGCAGCGGGAGCGGCGTCATGACGCCGTTTTGCCACATCGCCGGCAGACAGACGTGAGTTGTGAAGAA
>DATGJK010000423.1:0-2702 GCA_035295245.1 Acidobacteriaceae bacterium | reverse complement strand
GGTGTCGAAGGAGCTGGCGACGGCGGACTGACACTCGTCGAAATTAAGAGGCGGCGCGATTCGTTCCCGCCGCTTTTTTTTGTAAGAATTAATGTGCTGCGACGGCCGTCATCGGCGCACACTCCACCCGGTTGCGGCCTTTTGACTTCGCCTGGTAGAGCGCAGCATCCGCGGCGCGCAGCAGGGCGTCACGTTCCATCTTGTCTTCTCCGGCGACGCTCGCACCCACGACACCGAAACTCGCGGTAATGCGGATCTGCCCCGCCGAGGTGACGAATGGATCGGAGGCAATCATGGTTCGCATCCGTTCCGCCTGTGTGACCAGTTCGGGCGGCAGGCACCCTGGCGCGAGGACAATGAATTCCTCTCCCCCGCAACGGCCTACGGAGTCGTAGGCACGCACCGCGCTGACTAACCTCTGCGCTGCCGCGTGCAACACTTCGTCGCCGGCCAGATGCCCCAGCGTGTCATTGACTGTCTTGAAATGATCAATATCCACCATGATCAGTCCGAGCGTGGACTGCATGCGCTTGCCACGCTCCAGTTCGCGATGCAAGGCATCCAGGATCGCTCCGTGATTTAACAGGCCCGTGAGCGAGTCATGCGTCGCCTGGAAGCGCAACGCATCCTGTGCCGCAATGAGTTGGTCCTGCAAGTCGAGAATGCGCTGTCCCACCCGCAACCTGGCCCTGAGTTCGTTCGAATCGAAGGGCTTGCTGAGGTAGTCGTCCGCGCCCGCCTCCAGGCCGGCGATCACGTCGTGTTTTTCTGTTTTTGCCGTGAGCAGCAACAGGTAGCGATAGGGGCCCCCGGCGGTCCGGACTTTGCGGCACAGCTCGGTGCCATACATCCCGGGCATCATCCAATCCAGGATCGCCAGCTTGGGTGCATCCTCTCTCTGCAACACCTCCCAGGCCTGCTGGCCATCGCTGGTGGCGGTGACCGCGTATCCCCATTTTCCCAGCCACGCTTCCAGAATGCGGCGAAACACCGCATCATCTTCCGCGATCAGAATGGCTCTCCCATGTTCCACGCCGGAGGGGTCCGAAGCAGCTTGTGGATTAGGAACCATTTCACTTCCCCCTTCCCGAAGACCGCTTTGCCGATGCAATCTGCGGCTTCACTCGTTTCTCGTAGCAGTCCGGACATACGCCATGCGTGAAGGTCGCGTCCGAGTGCTCGGTAAAATACGTTTCCAGTTGCTGCCAGTAGTTGCGATCGTCACGAATGCGCTTGCAGTAGGAACAGATCGGGAGCAGCCCCTGCAGCACCCGAACCCGCGCCAGCGCATCCTGCAACTCATCCACGCGCTCCGCCAACGCGCTCTGCAGTTCTACGATCCGCTTTCCTACCCGCAGGCGCGCCCGAAAAACCTGCGGGTCGAAAGGCTTGGTGACGTAATCGTCTGCCCCGGCTTCCAGGCCCGCGACAACATCCTTGATGCTCTCCCGCGCGGTTACCAGCAGCAGGTACGTCAGCGCGGTAGCGGAATGCGCGCGCACCTTGCGGCAGATCGAAGGCCCTTCCAGCCCCGGCATCATCCAGTCCAGCACCGCCATGCGAGGCCGGCCTTCGCTCTGCAGCACCTCCCATGCGTGATCTCCGTCGTTGGCGGTCACGATGTCATACTCGGGTTCGAGCAAGTCCCGCAGCAGCCGGCAAAACACCCGGTCGTCCTCGGCGATCAGAAGCTTCAACTCGAAACCTCCTGCTGCATCTCGATCAGCGCAACCGTCAACTGCTCGAGAACCTTCTGCAGTTCCGGCAGAGTCGCCCGGCATTTTTCCAGGTCGTTATCCCGGGCTGCGTACTCGATCGTCTTGGCCAGTTCCACTGCCTTGGGCGCGGCAAAATAGCTCACTTCGCCCTTGATGCTGTGCGCCGCCCGCTGTGCTTCTTCTGTGTTCCCCTGTGCCAGCGCAGCGGCAAGCTTCTGCACCAGTTTCGGACCTTCCTCCCGGAAAATTTCAATGACGTCCCCGAAGAGCGCGCGATCGTTGTCCACGCGGGCCAGCGCAGCTTCGGGATCCCAAATGCCCGCAGCCTTCGATGGCGCCGGTTGCGTTCCGCCCGCCGGGCCTCCTCCCGATTGTTCCGCCACCCGTTCCAGTGTTTCCCGGACTTCCGCAAAGTTCACCGGCTTCGAAATGTATCCGTCCATGCCCCCCTCCAGGCACCGCTCCCGGTCGCCCTTCATGGCGTGCGCCGTCATGGCAATGATGGGAATGTGTTCGCCCGTCGTCTTTTCAATCTCGCGAATTGCGGCGGTCGCGCCAAACCCATCCAACTCCGGCATCTGCACATCCATGAAGATGAGATCGAATTTCGTCTTTTGCCAAACTTCCACCGCTTCGCGCCCGTTCCTCGCCAGCGTGGCGCTGGTTCCCATTTTTTCCAGCACGCGCATGATCAGCGCCTGGTTCACTGCGTTGTCCTCGGCGACCAGGATTCGCAACCCCAGGTACATCTTGGTTGCCGGCGCTCCCTCCGTCACCTTGGCTTCTTTGTCGGGCGCATGTCCCAGCAGTTTGCGGATGGCCAGCAGCAGTTCCGATTTGCTGATGGGCTTCAGCAGGTACGCCGAAATTCCCACCTGGCGGCACCGAGCCGCATCGCCGTGCCATCCCGAGGAGGTGAGCATCATGATGATGGCGCGGGTGAGCAGCGGATCTTTTTTCACCTGCTCGGCCAGTTCGAATCCA
>DATGJK010000422.1:0-12013 GCA_035295245.1 Acidobacteriaceae bacterium | reverse complement strand
ATCATGATGCCGGAGATGGACGGGTACGAGACGATGCAGGTCATCCGCCAGAACGCTGCACTGCGGCGGCTGCCCATCATCGCTCTGACCGCCAAGGCCATGAAGGGGGACCGCGAGAAGTGCCTGGAAGCGGGCGCGTCGGAGTATCTGGCCAAGCCGGTGAACACGGAACAGCTGCTTTCCGCGCTTCGCATGTGGCTGCATCGGTAGAGGAGGGAATCTGGGCTCGGAGAGATCGATGACGGCAGACGAGAAAGTCAACATCCTGATGGTGGACGACCAACCCGCCAAGCTCCTCAGTTATGAGGTGATTCTGGCGGAGTTGGGCGAGAACCTGATCAAGGCGACGTCCGCCCGGGAGGCTCTCAACGTTCTGCTGAAGACGGATGTCGCGGTGGTCCTGATGGACGTGAGCATGCCGGAGCTTGACGGCTTCGAGCTGGCGGACATGATCCGCAACCATCCGCGCTTCAACAAGACGGCCATCATCTTTATCTCCGGCGTCCACCTGACCGACACCGACAAAATCAACGGATACAAGCGGGGCGCGGTGGATTACATCTCCGTGCCGGTTATCCCTGAAGTGCTGCGCGCCAAGATCGGGGTTTTCGTCGAGCTGCACCGCAAGACGCGGCAGCTGGAGCGGATGAACATCGATCTGGAGCGTCTCGTCGAGGAGAGAACCGAAGCCCTTCGAAAAAGTAACGCCATGCACCGCGAACGGGCGGAGCTGCTGGAGCTGGCCACGGAAGCCATCATCGCTCGCGATATGGAGGGCAGGATCCGCTTCTGGAATTCGGGCGCCGAAAGCCTGTACGGATGGAAACGGGAAGAAGTCTACGGCCGCGATCTGCATGACCTGCTGCAGACGGCTTTCCCCGGCTCCCGGGAAGAAACGCAGTTCCTGCTGGACAAGGAAAAGTCCTGGCAGGGAAACCTCATCGTGCATACCCGCGACGGCCGTGAGCTGATCGTCGCCACCCACAAGGTGGTGAACCCGGAAGGCGACGGAGTGCTGGAGATCCAGCGCGATATCACGGCGCAGATGCAGGCCGAGGAGGCGCTGCGCCAGTCCGAAAAGCTGGCTGCGATGGGGCGTGTGGCCGGCATTATCGCGCACGAAATCAACAATCCGCTGGAAGCCATTACCAACGCGTTCTACCTGCTGAAGAATCATTCTTCCCTCGACGAGGAGGCGCATTACTATGCCGCGCTCGCCGAGCAGGAACTGCAGCGGGTGTCGCACATCACGCGGCAGACGCTCAGCTTCTACCGCGAATCGCGGCAGCCGATCACCGTGTCGGTTCCCGATCTGCTCGACAATGTCGTCGAACTGCAGCAGCGGGCGATTGCCACCAATCACATCGTGCTGGAGAAGAAGTACCTCTCCCAGGGGGTTTTGCGGGCATTCCCGGGCGAACTGCGCCAGGTATTCCTGAACTTGATCGGCAATGCTATCCAGGCGATGCCGGCGGGCGGACGACTGCGCCTGCGGGTCGGGGAGGCATCCGACCTCGAGACGCAGCGCCGGGGCATCACGATTTCCGTCACCGACACCGGGGGAGGGATACGACCCGAAGACGCGCGCCGCCTCTTCCAGCCCTTCTTCACCACGAAGGCAGCCAAGGGCACGGGCCTCGGCCTGTGGATCAGCCGCGGGATCATCCAGAAATATGAGGGCCGCATCCGTTTCCGCAGCTTCCGCTCCGGCTCTTCCGCCTGTACCTGCTTCCGCGTGTTCCTGCCGGTGATTGGCGAGGCGGGCGCCGGCAGCCGCGACCAGGAAGCCGCCGCAGCCGGGGTGCGCGCCATCGCCTGAACGCGCCTTTTTGGGCTCACGGGTCACCCCCGTTGAGGTGTAGAGTGTTGCGAGGCTGGTGAGCGCTCCCCCATGGCAACTGTTACGGTACAGCGTCCGTCGGCGACCCTGACCGCGCGTCTGGTTTCTCTGGACGTACTGCGCGGGATCACGATCGCCTTCATGATCCTGGTGAACAACAATGGCGGGCACGCCTGGTGGCCCTTCAACCACTCTGACTGGAATGGCTGGACGCCGACGGACCTGGTCTTCCCCACATTCCTGTTCGTGGTCGGCGTCACCACGGTGCTGTCGCTGGAATCGCGCCTGAGCCGCGGCGCGACGCCGGGCTCGGAGATCCCGCACATCGTCCGCCGCTTCGTGCTGCTTTTCCTGTTTGGGCTGTTCGTCAATGGCTTCCCGACCTTCCCGTGGTCGCATTTGCGCATCTACGGCGTGCTGCAGCGCATCGCCATCTGCTACCTGCTGGCCAGCCTGCTGTGGCTCGCGGTTCGCAAATCGGCCCGGCGCGTCGCCATTCTCGCTGCGATCTGCGCCGTGTGCCTGGTCGGCTACTACATCCTTATGCGCTGGGTTCCGGTCCCCGGTTACGGCGTGCCCGGGCGCGACATTCCCCTGCTGGACAAGAATCTGAACCTCGTGGCCTGGCTCGACCGGCACATCTTCCCCGCCCAGCGGCTCTACGAGCGGGTGCGCGATCCCGAAGGCCTGCTGAGCGATATCCCTTCGCTCGCCACGACGATGCTGGGAATGCTTACCGCTGTGTGGCTGCGAACCGACCGCACGATCCGGCAGAAATGCGCCGGCATCCTCGCTGCGGGCGTTGTCTGCATCGTTCTGGGCGAGTTGTGGAACCCATGGTTCCCGATCAACAAGAAGCTCTGGACGAGCTCCTACGTGCTCTTCGCCGGCGGCTGTTCCCTGCTGATCTGGGCTCTGTGCATCTGGCTCATCGACATGAAGGGCTGGAAGAAGGGCTGGACGGGCTTCTGGCTGGTCTTCGGCACCAACGCCATCTTTGCCTACGTGCTCTCTGAAGCGCTGGGCTCACTGACCTGGTACTGTCGCGTCGGACGCCTTTCGGTGACCGCCTGGTGCTATACGCAAATCCACACCGTGGTCTCCTCGCCCGGCGGCGCTTCGCTGATCTACTCGATTAGCTTTGTGCTGGTCTGCTGGCTGCTGACGCTGCCGCTCTACCGGAAGAAGATTTTCCTGAAGCTCTAAAGGAGCCGGTGGCCGGTTCTTCGTTCGCGGCGATGGCTGCCAGCTCGTGGCTGGCGGCTGGGTTAAACTCTCCCTTACATGGGCCGGTTCCGCAATTTTGAAGCCGCGGTGTTCCGCCGTATCCACCGTGATCCGCCGAGTGGGTTCATCCACCGCACGGCTTTCTGGCTGTTCCTCGCCTACTTTGCTCTGGCGCTGCTGGGCTGGATTCCCGGCGACACCGGTGTGGGATTCCGCGAACTGGCCGGCCTCGATTTTTTCCTGCTCATCATCCTCTGCATCCCGCTGCTGTGGCGCTATATCTTCAACCGCCTGCTGTGGAAGGTGCGCAACCGGCTGATCGTCACTTATCTGCTGATGGGCCTGGCGCCCGTGGTGCTGCTGGCGACGCTGGCGCTGCTGCTGCTCTATGTGTTCTCCGGGCAGTTTGCCATTTTCGCAGCGACCAGCGTGGTGAATGACGAGCTGACCCACATCGGCTCGGAAAACGGCAACATCGCCATGCACCTGGCGCACGTGCTCGATCAGAACCCGAAGCTGCAGATGGTCCCGCTGCCGGAAATGAGCGCCACGCCCCGGCAACACGAATACACCGGACTCTCCGTAGCGGCTTTCCATGACGGCAAGCGTGTTCATCTGACACCTCAGTCTGTCGATGCGCAGGATGCGCCGCCGATTCCGTCCTGGCTCCCGGATCGATGGCACGGCATCGCCCTCGATGGCGGGCATCTCTGGCTGCGGGCGGCTGACCGGGAGCAGATCGGAGGGCATACGACGGTCGTCATCACCAGCGTTCCGATCCAGAAGGAGAACGTGGAGGCGATCGCCGAAGGGCTCGGTATTGTCGGGGTTTATGCGGGAGGCGAGAAGTCGCAAGGCGCTCCGAAATCAGGCTTCAACGTCCAAAGCTCGTCTTCGAATCAGGGAACCGGCTTGCAGTTGAACGGCCAGGATGTCGACGAAGCGCACCGGATTACCGGCGGCACGTTGCCGGACAAGGAGCACCTCTACGATTTCCCGGTGCGGTTTGCCGCCCCGCTCGCGGTCACCGACTGGACGGGGAGCAGCGGCAAGCCGCAGCAGGATATCGCCGCCGCCTGGGTCACCTCACGCCCCTCGAAACTCTATCGCCGTCTCTTTATCACCTCGCTGCAGCTCGGCGACTTCATTCGCGACGCGCTGATCGCCATCGCCATCGCCTTTGGCGTGCTGGAGTTGCTGGCCTTCCTCGCGGCGGTCCGCCTGAACCGGACCATCACACGGTCGGTTCACGACCTCTACGAAGCTACCCTTGCCATCGACGGCGGAAATCTCAGCCATCGCATCCGGGTGCGCCGCAAGGATCAGCTTGGGGCCCTGGGCCGCTCCTTCAACAGCATGACCGCCAGCCTGGAAAGGCTGCTGGTCGAGCAGCGCGAGAAGGAGCGTCTGCAGAATGAACTGGCCATCGCGCAGGAGGTTCAGGCGAACCTGTTTCCGCGCAGCCGGATCGCGCTGCCCATGCTGGAAATCCACGGCGTCTGCATACCGGCACGCACGGTGAGCGGCGACTACTACGACTTCCTCACCTTCGGCGACACCGGGCTGGGCATCGCGCTGGGCGATATCAGCGGCAAAGGCATCTCCGCCGCGCTGCTGATGGCAACGCTGCACTCCGCCGTGCGCGCCTACCGTTTTGCCGGCGAGGAACTGGTCAGCGCCGGCACCATCGCACTGGCGAATCCACGGACACGGTTTGTGGGCGAGGAAGAGGTGGAATGCGGCGAGCTGTTTGAGGAGCCGGCGAAGATTCTCGCGCTCCTCAACCGTCATCTCTACCGCAGCACCCAGCCGGAGAAGTACGCGACACTGTTTTTGGCGCACTACGACGGCATCACGCGGCGGCTCGTGTACTCGAATGGCGGGCATCTTCCTCCTCTGCTGCTGCGCGCCAACGACGCCGTCACGCGCCTCGACCGCGGCGGCTGCGTGGTGGGGCTGCTGGACGGCCTCGACTGGGAACAGGGGACCGAGCATCTCCGCACCGACGACATCCTCATCGCCTACAGCGATGGCGTTACGGAGCCGGAGAATGACTTTGGTGAGTTTGGCGAGCAGCGCCTGCTGGAACTCGTGCGCCGCCACCGACACCTGAGCCTCGAAGCCATCTCCGAGCAGGTGATTCATACGCTTCGCTCCTGGATCGGCGCTCAGGAGCAGCCCGACGACATCACGCTGGTGCTCGCCCGCCAACGGTGACGGCAGCCGACCGTCGCGCTTTGACAGGCCGCCGCACATCCCCGAAACTGGCCATCGTGAAATCTTTCGCGCTCGCCATTATCCTGCTGCTCATCGCCGCCCCAATGAAGATGCCTGCGCAAACGCAGGCCGCGACGACGCCCCGGAACGTCACGGCGAAAAAAGTCATCCTCGACACGGACATTGGCGATGACATCGACGACGCATTTGCACTCGCGCTGTTGCTCTCGAGCCCGCGAGTGCAACTGCTTGGCGTGACGACCGCGTGGGGTGACACCGACCTCCGCGCACGCCTGGTGGAGCGCTTCCTCCAGGAGACGGGACACTCCGGCATTCCCATCGCCGCCGGGCCGGCAACGCACGCCGCCAGCACGTTTTCGCAGCGCCGATATGCCGAAGGAGCAGCGGACCAGCACTGGCCTGACGGCGCCGACTTCATCCTCGATCAGATTCGCCGCTACCCGGGGGAGATCACGCTGATTTCGATCGCGCCGTTCACCACCGTCGGCGCAGCCATCGAGAAGGACCCGGCGACCTTTCGCAAGCTGAAGCGCGTGGTGATTATGGGCGGCTCCATCCATCGCGGCTATGGCGACCTGGGATATTTGCCCGATCATGGGCCTCAACCCGAGTACAACATCTATTCGGACGTGCATGCATCGCAGGCGCTCTTTGGCGCCGGCGTGCCGCTGTACGTCATGCCGCTCGATTCAACCCAGCTCAAGCTCGATGAGGTGCTGCGCGGGATCCTGTTTAGCCGGGGAACGCGCACCACCGACGCGCTGACCCTGCTGTACCAGCAGTGGAGCGAATCCACAGGCTATGCCACGCCCACGCTGTTCGACGCCATGGCGACGGCGTACGTGCTCGATCCGTCCCTTTGCCCGACGCAGCCGATGCACATCCGCGTCGACGATCGCGGGGACACTCTGGTCGAAGGCGGCGCACCCAACGCAAACGTCTGCCTCGAGTCGGATTCAGACCGCTTCTTTCATTTCTATTTCCGCACGGTGCTGGGGACGCACTGAGCAGCGTTCGCGCGAATCACGTGGGGAGGGTTTCGAGCGCGTCGTGGATTCGACGCACAACTTCCTCGCTGACGAGAAAGCGCTCGCACTCACCGGCGCGCGCGCCGATACCGGCCAGGGGGTTGCCATTGCGCTGAGCCGGGCCGCCGGAGTTGTTCAGCGATGTGTGAATCTCACGCACGCCCGTCCGCTCCAGCACGGCGCGCACATTGTTCTCGCGAATGCCGCCGCCGGCCATAACGCGGATGCGGGGGCCGGCCTGGCGGCAGAGCTGCGCCAGCCGTTCGAGCCCGCGATCCGCATCCGCCGCGCCTCCGGAGGTGAGCACACGATCGGCTCCGGCAGCAATCACGTCTTCGAGTGCGCGCTCCATGTCGGAGACAAAGTCAAAGGCGCGATGGAAGGTCACCTGCATCGGCCGCGCCAGCTGCACCAGGCGGCGCGTCCGCTCCACATCGATGCGCCCTTCCGCCGTCAGAATGCCGAAGGCGATGCCGTTCGCACCCAGTTCCCGCGCGCTGGCAACATCCTGCTGCATGACGGCAAACTCGGGATCGCTGTAGACAAAGTCGCCGCCGCGCGGCCGGATCATGAGGACGACGTCGATCTTCACCGCATCGCGCACAGCGCGAATCAGGCCCACACTGGGCGTAATGCCTCCTTCGCCCAGGGCGCTGCAAAGTTCCACCCGCTGCGCGCCGCCGCGTGCGGCGGCGATGGCCGACTCCACTGAATCAACGCAGATCTCAAGGTCCATGGCTTTCTTCCGCCCCATTCTGCGCACCGGTCATGCCCGGGTGCGACTGGGATCTCTCCTGCACACAAAAGCGGCTGCCCAGCCCGCATGCGCTGCCGGGCAACCGCCATGGACATGGTACTTCACGCAGCTCGCGGCTCAGAACGTAATCTGTCCGGTCAGCTGCAGGACGTGCGGGTTCCAGAGCGAGACGTTGCCGTAATTCGTGTTGATCAGCTGCCCAAAGGTCGAGGAGGTGACCCACGAACTTGGGAACATGTTCCCGTTCTGGCCTGTCGGCGAGTAGGGCGAATGCCATGTCCCGCCGAGATTGAAGATGTCCGCGCGAATGAGCAGGTTGACCGACTCGGCGATATGCGTGTTCTTGCCGAAGCTCGCGTCCAGGTTCTCGATGTAGGGCGTGCGCTCCGCACTCTTGTTGGTGTTCCCGTAGCGCCCGATCGCTGGGCTGGAGTATTTCGAGGTATCGAAATACTCGCTCAGGGTTCGCTTGAACCCGGCGCGGGTGTGATAGGTGGAGTTGGCGTTGATGCGAGTGCCATAGTACTCGGCCATCTGATCGGTTTCCGGCGACTGCACGGCGAACGGCAGGCCGCTGCCCAGCTGGTAAATGCCGCTGGTCGTCCAGCCCGACGCTACAGCGTTAAGCCAGCGCGAGGCGAAGATGTGATCCGGCACCGTGTAGACGTAGGTCAGCACCAGCCGATGCGTCTCGTCCGATCCCGACAGCCCGTATTCCTGGTAGGGGTGCTGCGGGTCCTGGATCAGGTTGGGTTCACCGTTGATGTTGTTGATCCCCGAGGTGAGATCCATGGCCCTGGACCAGGTGTAATTCGCGTGGAAATTCAGCCCGTGATAGTTGCGTTCAATGAACTGCACCTGCAGCCCGTTGTAGCTGGACTGAAAGCCGTTGATGTTCGCGTACAGATACGGCGGCATGTTCGGGTACGGCTCGCGCGTATCCATCGGTTCGAAATTGGGATCGGTTGCGCAGGGTGTGCCGGCCGCCTGCGAAGCATCCACCAGCGAGTTGCAGGGATCGTTGGCGACCTTCGGCGGGCGCGCCGCGCCGATGATGTCCTGGCTCTCTTCATGCACGCCATGGTCGCCGACGTAGGCCACATCGACCATGAGCGTGGGTGTCAGGGAGTACTCGGTGTCGAGCGTCCACTGCTCGTCATAGGGATTGCGGTTCGTCGGCCAGTTTGTCTGGTTGAAGGGGAACTCCCAGCCTGGCGTCTGGAAGAGCTGAGCAGAGGAGACGGGCGCCGACCACAGGTTCTTCAGTACGGCAGTCGACTGCGTCTCCGTGCCGCTGGGCGAGGGATAACTTGCCGCTGTCTCGGTGTAGAGCAGGTTCTTGTCGAACTGGGTGCCGTCGTAGTAGCGGTTGTAGAGTCCGTAGAAGATGCCAAAGCCGCCACGGACGACGAACTTGTCGACCGGCTGATACGCAAAGCCGAGGCGCGGCGCAAAGTCTTTCTTGTCGATGGGCACCAGGGTGTTGGGCGCACCGCACTGGAGGAAGTTCGGATTGCCTCCGGCGGCCAGCAGCGGCTGGCTGAAACCGCAGTTGGCCCATACCCACTGCCCGCCGTTGGCTGTGCTGAACGCATAACCGTCGTTATGCGAGCTGTGGAAGTCCGGCGGGCGCTCCCAGCGCAGTCCGGCATTCAGCGTGAGCCGGCTGGTGGCGTGGTAATCATCCTGGAAAAAGAGGTTCCAGTTGTTGCCCCACAGGATGTAATCGTCGGTTCCCAGCGGCGGGGGACCCGTCGCCGATGAGGTGTCGCCCAGCACGAAATCCGCCAGAGCGTTGCCCTCGTACGGAGCCGTCGGTGTGTAGGCTCCGCCCTGGGCATAGGACTGGCCGGCAAACGACGGCACCAGCGCCGTGTATTCACCGTTGAAGGCAACGGCGCCGGTTCCGAGATAGTTGTCCAGCTCGAAGATCTGCGCACGCCGGAAATCGATGCCGAAGTTCAGCGTGTGGCGGCGGCGCACCATCGTGACGGTGTCCACACCCTGGTAGATGTTATCGGCGTAGGTGGTGGGCTCGCCGCCGCCGATGCAGTAGTACTCAGGGTTGAGGCACACGTTCGGCAGGTCGTAGGTCGCCGGATTGGGAGCGGTGTTGGCCAGTCCGACCTCGGCGGAGAGGTTCGGCCCGTACGCCGTGCTCACGCCGGTCAGGAAGTGATCGCGGCTGTAACCGAGCGTCGCCTGGTTCAGCGTGTTCGGACTGAAGGTGTGCGTCCACGTTCCTCCGAAGAGCTTGGGACGCGCCCACGTGACGCCGCTCTGTCCGAAGGCGATGTTGCCGTTGGTCGCCGAGAGCACGCCGACGTTGGCCGTTACGAAGGCGTGGTCCTTCTGGCCGAAGTACTGGTCGATGCGGCCCGTGCCGACACCCTGCTTCTTGGTGTCCGCCGTGGTGGTCGAGTAGTTGGTACAGCCGGTAAGCAGATGCTCGGATTCGGAGCAGTTGCTGTTCGCCTTCGCGAAAAACGCTCCGATCTTCGCGGCCACCGGATCGATGCGGCTCGAGGGAATTTTGTTATTCGGGAAAGGGGTGCGGATGATCGGGCTGGCGTTCGGACCGCTGGTCGCATTCGGATCGTACGAAGGATTCGGAACGGTTGTCGCCGGATCGTAAATGGGGAAGGGCCACTGGCTGAAGTCGCCGCTCAGCTCGGCCGCAGGCGGTGTGAAAATCGGCTTGGGAACGTTCGTTGCCCGGTACAGCGCCTCGTCGTAGCTGCCGAACCAAAACGTCTTGTTGCGGCCATTGTAGACATGCGGAATCCAGAGCGGGCCGCCGAGCGTGCCGCCGAACTGGTTGAGGTGGAAAGGCGGATTCACGGGATCGTGCTTGTTGTCGACCTGGTTCTGGACCTTGATGTACTGATTGTCGGGCTGCAGCCAGTTGGCCTTGAACTCCTCATAGCCCGATCCGTGCAGGCTGTTGGTTCCGGACTTGACGTTCACGTTGACCTGGGTGGCGCCGGACCCATACTGCGCCCCGTACATCCCGTTCATCATCTTGAATTCCTGAATCGCGTTCTCGTTCGGGATGTTGATGGGGGTCGAGAACTCGTAATCGGCGTCGTAGACGCCATCGATGGAGTAGCTGGTGCTCTGCGACTGGACGCCACTGGAGCTGACCGAGAGATAGCCGGTGTTGACGCCGTGGTAGCTCCAGTCCGCCTCGTCACCACCGATCTCAATGGTGGTGCCTACGTTGGTGACCATCAGGTTGGTGAAATCGCGACCCTGGATCGGAAGGTTCTCGATGGTGTGCGAGTCCAGCACCTGGCCAATGGTGGTGTCATCGGTGTGCAGCATCTGGGTGCTGGCATTCACCGTCACCGTCTGCGTCTGGCTGCCGATGGCCAGCTTGAAGTCCTGGCGCAGCGTCTGCTGCACTTCCAGCGTCAGCTCCGACGATGCAGCGCGGGAGAAGCCGCTGGCTTCTGCGCTCACCGAGTAACGGCCGGGATTCAGCGCGGGAACGGTGTAATCGCCGCTGCTGTTCGTCGCCGAGGAGGTCGCGACGCCGGTGTCCAGGTCGCGAATGGTGATCTTCGCGTTGGGAATGACGGCGCCGCTCGGGTCGGTGACATGCCCGACGATGGTCCCCTGCGCATTCTGCGTCCACGCTGCTCTGGCCGGCAGCAGCATCAGTGCCGCCAGCAGAGCGGCGACACCCCAGCGCCCACGAAATCGCTGAACCCAAGGTTGCATGATGGCATTCCTTTCCAGGCTGCTTAGTGGATCTTGGTGTGTGTGTCTTCCGGGACAGGCATTCGCCTTTGCCGGAAGCACGCGGTCAAACTGGCCTCTGGCGATTCCTGTCAGGAGAAGCGGGGGCCGAAGGGAGACAGAAATCGATGAAAGTCACGTTAACGCAATTTGATCGTTTTGTCCATCAAAGTGATCAGTTTTAGCATGAAATGACAATTAACAGCCCATGTCATGAGCACTTCGAGGCAGTCGGACGTTTGGCACGTCGAACCTTTCGATTCTGGAAAGGGGTTTACGCAGAGGGATTTACCGGCTCAGCGGGGTGCCTGGGCGGGCGATTCCGGCACGTTGTACAGCTGAAATTCGCGAATTGCAGCGCCGTTCACGCTGGAGAGGATATAGAGCCGGACGCGGCTCGCCGTCACCACGGGAAAGATATCGATCTTCTCGTGTCCGATCGCGTGGGCTGATGCAACCGATTTCCAGCCGCGGCCGGTCCAGACATCAATCGAGTACTTTTCGATGCGCTGTCCGTCGTTCAGCCACTCCATGGTGAGTGCGCGGTTGAAAGTGACCGGCCTGGCGAAGCGCACCTCGATCTGCGAGTGCGTTGATCCTGCCGGCGCCGACCAGAAGGTGTCCGGTTCGCCATCCAGTGCGTCCTCGGCAGTGGTCTGCGCGTGCCCGGTCAGAGCGAGGTTCTGCGTATAGCGCGCCCGGAGGGCCTGCCCGAATTCCTTCAGCCGCGCCACGTCGGCATCCGGCAACAGACCCCGATTGTCGGGAGCCAGTCCCAGCATCAGCTGCGCGCCGCGTCCGACGGTCTCGTCCCAGGTGGTCAGCAGTTGGTCGACACTCTTCAGCGACTTTTCGTCGTTGGGATGCCAGAACCAGTGCCCCGCACGCAATGGCGTGTCGGCCTCCACCGGACGCCAGCGCACGTATCCGTGCCGGTCGATGACGTCCCAGTCTTCATAGGTCACGCGCCCGTCTTCATTGCCTACCCAGCGCGCGTCTCCATATTCGAAGAGGGCGGTATCGGCGAAGACGATGGTGTTCGGCTGATAGGTACGCAGCGTCTCAATGATCTTGTCGAAGTCGTAGACGTGTCCGGCGCTGCCGGCGCCGTCGAGCCACAGCTCCACCAGATTGCCGTAGTTCTGCGCCAGCTCTGCCAGCTCGGCGTTGTAGTAGCGGTCG
>DATGJK010000421.1:0-3763 GCA_035295245.1 Acidobacteriaceae bacterium | reverse complement strand
TGCCAGATCCAGACTCCAACCGGTGCGCCGATCGCCAGCCCGCCGTAGGAGCAGATGCCGCTCCAGGAGATGACTTTGGCCGTGTGCTCATGCCCAACCCGCGCGATGCCCCACAGCGACGCTCCCGTCGCCAGCCAGCTTTCGCCAAAACCTAAGATGAGGCGGCTCAGCAGGATAACAGCCAGACACGTGAGCGGCAGCTGCCGGAAGAACCCAGCGGAAAAGAGGCACAGGCCGGAAGCTCCGCAGGCCAGCAGTCCGGACAGGACGGTCCGCCGGGCGCCCACGGTGTCGGCCATGCGGCCCGCCTGCGGGCGGCTGAGCACGGTCGCCACGTACTGAAAGCTGATCGCCAGCCCCGCCAGGATGGTGTTGAAGTGCAGGCGCAGGTGAACCACGCTGGGCAAAACCGCCATCGGCAGGCCGATCGCAAAGTAGCAGAGGAAAATCTGCAGAGAAGTCGGCAGGATTCTCAGCGTGACACCGCGCGTCAAGCGGGCCTCAAAGGCTGTCGCTGTGGGGGGCATTGCCTGCTCTCATGGTACATGCGAGGCGGGTACCGCCGGGGGACCTGGTATGACACGCAGGCGTTACTCCCGAATAACGGCTGGGGGAGTACAATTGCTTCTACGCGTCCGGCCGCGTGGGCGACCCCAGGGATTCTGTCATTTTTCCGGTCTGTTGCTGACTCCGCAGGCCGCTCATCGGCGTCTAATTGTCCAGAGCGCAGAGCGCAAGCCTGTACCGCCGGGGTCGGCGTCTGCGCAAGAGAGGTTTCCCTGAAGGTGAACTCTACCGTTAAACAGATCCTGTTTTGGGTGCTCATTATCTGCTGTCTCGTTGTTCTCTTCGAGCTGTTTCAGAAGAACAACGTGATGGGCGGGCACGAGCAGGAGATCAACTTTACGCAGTTCCTGGGCGACGTTGAGTCGAGCCAGGTGGCTGACGTCACCATTACGAACCAGGACGTGCACGGGCACTTCCGCGCCGACAAGGGCGCGTTCCACGTGACGGTGCCGGCCACGTACTCGCACCTGTTCGACATCCTCGACCAGAACAAGGTCAATGTCACGGTGAAGAGCGACAACGGCAACAGCTGGTGGGCCTGGCTGCTGCAGTTCTCGCCGCTGATCCTGATCGCGCTGCTGTGGTTCTTCATGATCCGCCAGATGCAGAGCGGCGGCAATAAGGCGCTGTCGTTCGGCAAGAGCCGCGCGCGGCTGCTCTCGATGCAGCAGAAGAAGGTCACCTTTAAGGATGTCGCCGGCGTCGATGAGGCCAAAGAAGAGCTGAAGGAAATCATCGAGTTTCTGCGCGAGGCGCAGAAGTTCCAGAAGCTCGGCGGACGCATTCCCAAGGGAGTGCTGCTGGTCGGGCCTCCGGGAACCGGCAAGACGCTGCTGGCGCGTGCTGTGGCCGGCGAAGCGAACGTGCCGTTCTTCTCCATCTCCGGTTCGGACTTCGTTGAGATGTTTGTCGGCGTGGGCGCAAGCCGCGTCCGCGATCTCTTCGAACAGGGCAAGAAGAATGCTCCATGCATCATCTTCATCGACGAAATCGACGCGGTTGGCCGCCATCGCGGCGCCGGCCTCGGCGGTGGACACGATGAGCGCGAGCAGACGCTGAATCAGTTGCTGGTCGAGATGGACGGCTTCGAGTCCAACGAGGGCGTGATCCTGGTCGCCGCGACCAACCGGCCCGACGTGCTCGATCCCGCGCTGCTGCGGCCTGGCCGCTTCGACCGCCGCGTGGTGGTGGGGCGTCCTGACGTGCGCGGCCGCGAAGAAGTGCTGCGCGTGCATGCCCGCAAGGTGCCGATTTCCGACGATGTCGATCTTCGCGTTCTGGCCCGCGGAACACCGGGCTTCAGCGGCGCCGATCTGGCCAACATGGTCAATGAGGCTGCCCTGAACGCCGCCCGCGCCAATCGCAAATCCGTGGTGATGCTCGATTTTGAGCAGGCCAAGGACAAAGTGCTGATGGGCGCCGAGCGCAAGTCGATGCTGCTGAGCGACGAGGAGAAGCGCGTCACGGCGTATCACGAAGCCGGACACGCTCTGGTCGCCGCCATGCGCGATCACGCCGATCCGCTGCACAAGGTGACGATCATTCCGCGCGGTATGGCGCTGGGCGTGACCATGCAGCTGCCGGAAGACGACAAGCACACGGTGACGAAGAACTACCTCGAGACGCAGCTGGCTATTCTGATGGGCGGCCGCATCGCCGAGGAGATCTTCCTCAAGCAGATGACCACCGGCGCCGGCAACGACATCGAGCGCGCCACCGATCTGGCCCGCAAGATGGTCTGCGAGTTCGGCATGAGCCGCCTCGGCCCGCTGACCTTCGGCAAGAAGGAAGAGCAGATCTTCCTCGGCCGCGAGATCGCACAGCATCGCGACTTCAGCGAGGAGACGGCGCGGCAGATCGACGCCGAGGTTCGCAGCCTCGTCGACGAAGCGTACCGCTCCGCGTGGGACATCCTGAACAACCACCAGCCGGTCATGCACAGGCTGGCAAGCGCTCTGCTCGAACGGGAGACGCTGGATGCCAACGAAATCCGCCTGATCATCGACGGCAAGGACCTGCCACCGCTCAAGCCGAGCGGCGGAAGCGGGACACCGGTTACGGATGTGCAGCAGGTGCTCAAGCCGGAGTCGGGACGCACGGGCGGCCTGCCGGAAGGCAGCCCTTCGCCGGCGTAGTCCTGAGCCGCGTCAAAGACAAAGGCAGCCTTCGGGCTGCCTTTTTTGTTGCTGCAAATGCGGTGTCCGCGGCGCAGAGCGATGCGTGCCTCTGCGAGAATACCTCCAGCATGTCCCTGCGCTTCCCTGCCCTTGCTGCTGCGGCGCTCGTTGCGCTCACCGGATGCAATTACCACACCGTGAACTCCGCGGTGCATCTGCCCTCGACGGTGCACACGCTGGCGGTGCCATCGTTTCAGAACCACACGCAGTCCTACCACACGCAGGCGGTGTTCACGCAGGCGGTGATCCGCGAGTTCGCCAATCGCACTCCGTACCACATCGTTGCGGGCGAGGATGCCGACGCCGACGCCACGCTGAACGGCACCATCACCCGCTTCGACATCATTCCGCTGACCTATGACAACATCACGGGCCAGACCTCCAGCTATCTGGTGACCATCATCGCCAGCGTAGAAGTGAAGGACCGCGACGGGCGCGTGCTCTACAACAATCCGTCGTACCTCTTCCGCCAGCAGTACGAACAGACGCAGGATCTCGCCAGCTTCATTCAGGAAGACTCGGCTGCGACACGGCGGCTCGCAGCGGAATTCGCCAGCGCCGTCGTTGCGGATATTGTGGAGTCGTTCTGAGCGTGGAGGCAGCGGGCGCGAGAATCCCCGAAGAACCGCACCTGACCGAATGCGGAGAGTACCAGTACGCTGCCGAGGATCTCGATGGCCACCACTGGCTCTTTTCGCGTCACGCCGCCGACCGCGCGCCGGAAGACAGGGGAGCCCTCGTCAAGCGCACCTGAGCCAGGCAAATCTCCCCTGATTCGTTCGACCTGCGAATTATTCACAGGCCGCTCGCTTGACACCCGTGAAATTCGCGGGATATAGTCGGCGGCGTTTGATAGTAAATCGACTTACTTCAGGCAAACGCCTCGATGCCGGGTAAGCCGATCACGGCCCGAAGGCCTCAGGGAGGCGCTCCACATGGTTCGTATCCAGTCCTGGTTTTCCTCTTCCAGCCTGAAAATGGCCAGCGCGGCCTTTGCGCTGGCTTTCTTTTTCTGCGCC
>DATGJK010000420.1:0-4194 GCA_035295245.1 Acidobacteriaceae bacterium | reverse complement strand
TGTGTCGACAAAGGCTGCGAGCTCGGCGACCTCACGCTCTACGAGCTGCGGCAGTTTGGCGAGGAGTTTGAAGACGACTTCTTCGATGCCATCACGCTGCAGGCCACGCTCGATTGCCATGACGTGATCGGCGGGACCGCGCGGGCGCGCGTCCGCCAGGCAGTCGAAGCCACCGAATCGCGCATTCGCGCGCTGGCCGAGCGCTACGGCGTTCCCCATTCGCCGGATGCAGATCAGGAGGCCGCCCATGCTGGTGCGTAAGGCCCGCCTCCAGGACGCCACCCATATCTACGAACTGGTCAACAGTCTCTCGCACGACGGCACGCTGCTGCGCCGCCCCTTTGCCGAAATCTGCGAGAACATCCGCGATTTCACCGTGGCCGAATCCGAAGGCGGCATTTTCCTTGGCTGCGGCGCGCTGCACCTCTACGGCCCGCATCTTGCCGAAGTGCGCTCCATCGTCGTTCGTCCCGAAGCGAAGAGCCACGGCGTCGGCGGCGAACTCCTCAAAGCGCTGCTCGCTGAGGCCGAGCAGCACGGCGTCGGATGCGTGTGCCTCTTTACCCGCATCCCCGACTACTTCTTCCGCTATGGCTTTCGCGAGGTGGAAGACCGCACCGCCCTGCCCGACAAGATCTTCAAGGATTGCCAGAACTGCCCGCGCCTCTACAAATGCGACGAAGTCGCGATGGCGCGCGGCCAGGTGCCGAAGGTCTCCATCCTCGGCCCACGCGTCGAAGCGGAGCAGTTGGTCCGCCTCACCACATAGTCAGGTCTGATCGCTGATCGCTGATCACCAACTTACGATCACCGATCCGCTTTCCACACATAGGCCCCCGCCTGCGGCAGCCCGATGTGCGCCAGCACGCGATGGACGAACTGCTTCGCCATCGCGTCGGAATCGACCGGCTTGTTGTAGAACGTCGGCATCACCGGATAGATCGTCGCGCCCGCATCCGCCGCCAGGCCCATGTTGCGGATGTGAATCTTGTTGAACGGCGTCTCGCGCAGGCACAGGATCAGCGGCCGCCGCTCCTTCAGGCACACGTCCGCGGCGCGCTCGATCAGGTTCTCCGCCATGCCGTTGGCGATGCCGGCCAGCGTCCCCATACTGCACGGCAGCACGATCATGCCGCTCGACGGATAGCTCCCGCTGGCGATCGCCGCCCCCACATCGTTCTCGCTGTGCTGCGTGATTTTCGTCGCGCGTCCCCCCAGCAGCTTTTCCGCGAGTTCGTTGCGCCCGGAGATCCCCAGTTCCTCGGCCAGTACGCGCAGCGCATTCTCCGATGGAATGAAATGCACCCGGCTCACGCGCTCATCCGCTTCGAGCGCCTGCAGGAGCCCGCGGGTGAACACGCTGCCGCTGGCGCCCGTCATCGCGACGGTGAGGTTCCAGGTGCCCGCGCCGGCGCTCGTCATGGTCCGTACTCGCGCCCCGCGCCCCCGCCCAGCACCCGCGTGAAGATCGCGTCCACATTGCCCAGCTGCCGGTTCAGATCGAATGTCCGCTCCAGTTGTTCCGGCTTCAACCGCGAGGTGATCTCCTTGTCGGCCCTGATCAGGTCGCGAAAGACCAGGTCATTCTGCCACGCGTTCATGGCGTGCTTCTGCACCAGGCGGTACGCATCCTCGCGCAGCATGCCTGCTTCGGCCAGGTCGAGCAGCAATTGCCCGCTGAAGATCAGCCCGCCCGTGCTCTCCAGGTTCTTCTTCATCCGCTCCGGATACACCACAAGCTTCTCGATCAGGTCGGCCGTCTTCGTCAGCAGATAATCCGCCAGGATGGTCGAGTCCGGCAGGATCACGCGCTCCGCCGAAGAGTGGGAAATGTCCCGCTCATGCCACAGCGCCACATTTTCGAGCGCCGCCTGCGCATTCGCCCGCACCACCCGCGCCAGCCCGCAGATCTGCTCCGCCGTGATCGGATTCCGCTTATGCGGCATCGCCGACGAGCCCTTCTGCTTTTCGGAGAAATACTCCTCGACCTCGCGCACCTCGGTCCGCTGCAGGTGCCGCACCTCCGTTGCGATCTTGTCCAGCGTCGCCGTCAGCACCGCCAGCGTCGCAATGTAATACGCGTGCCGGTCCCGCTGGATGACCTGCGTCGCCACCGGAGCCGCCGTGAGGCCCAGCTTCGCGCAGATGCGCTCTTCCTGCTCCGGCGCAATATGCCCGAACGCGCCCACCGCGCCGGACAGTTTGCCGACCCGCATCTGCTCGGCCGCCGCGGCAAAGCGCTCCTGGTTGCGCTGCATCTCCGCGTACCAGTTCAGCAGCACCAGCCCAAACGTAGTCGGCTCGGCATGCATGCCATGCGTCCGCCCCACAATCGGCGTGTTTTTGAATTCCAGCGCGCGTGTCTTCAGCACCGCCAGCAGCCGCGAAAGGTCCTCGCGCAGCACCGCGGAGGCTGCTTTGATCTGCAGCGCCTGCGCGGTGTCCACAACGTCGTTCGACGTCAGCCCGTAATGCAGCCAGCGTGATTCCGGCCCGATCTTCTCGGCCACGGCGGTGGTGAAGGCGATCACGTCGTGCTTCACTTCCGCCTCGATCTGCCGGATCCGCTCCACATCGAAATCTCCGCGCTCGCGGATTGCCCTGGCCGCTTCCCGCGGCACAATGCCGTCTTCCGCCAGCACTTCGCTGGCCGTCGTCTCCACCTCCAGCCACGCACGGTATTTCGCCTCATCGGTCCAGATGCGGCCCATCACGGCCCGTGTATAACGCGGGATCAATGCAAATCTCCTCCGGAGAACTTCTCATTCTAAATGTCGCGCCGGTTCCGGTCCGGCGAGCCGCGAGCCGAGGCAGCCCCGCGCCTCCTTTGCCGCGTCCACCTAATGGCGCATGCAGCACATGCCGGAGCGGCGCCGTGCAAACGCCGCCCGGACGCAGTAAAGTGGCAGCACATCACGCACGCAAGGGAGATTTATGCCCGACCTGGTGACAATTGCCAGCTTCACCGAACCCCTGGAAGCCGAAATGGCGAAGCTCCGGCTTGAGTCGGCCGGCATCCAGGTCTTCCTCTCCGGAGAGAACGCCCGCATCATGGAACCCGGCCTCGGGCCCCTGGAAATGCAGGTCAGCGCCGATGACGAGGAGGATGCCCGCGCCATCCTCGCAGACCCCGGAGCGCCCCCCGATACAGCCGTCTAAATGTCGTGGCACGATATATCGTGTTACGATGTTGCCATGATTTTTGCCGAGAACTCCGGGGTCCTGTCTCTCGCTCGCCAGGGCCAGAAGCCGTCATCCACTTCCAGCGAGCCGGTTCCGCTCACCCGGGCTCAGATGCGCCGCCTGGCGGAGTTTCGGTTCCAGCTCCGAAAATTCCTTCACTTCTCCAGTCTCGCTGCCGACGCCGCCGGACTGCGCGCCCAGCAGTATCAGCTGCTGCAGTGCGTCTGGGGCATGCCGGAAGAGCTTGACCCCACCATCGCCAACGTCGCCGCGCGCATGCTCCTCAAGCACAACAGCGCCGTCGAGCTGGTAGACCGCACCATCGAGCAGGGGCTGTTGCGCCGCTGCCCCGATCCCACCGACCACCGCCGCATCCTGCTGCGCATGACGCCCCAGGGAGAGAAGCTGCTGGCTTCGCTCGCCGCCTGGCACGTGCGCGAGCTGGAGGAGACAGGCCCCGAGTTGATTCGCGCCCTGCGCCGCGTCCTGCTGACCCCGCAGCAGAACGGCGGCAACGGCCGTAACGGCGAACCAAAAGGCCGCCAGAATTAGCCCGGCTGGTAACCCATCCAAAGGTGGAGACAAAAAGCCATCTTTGTCTCCACGACACGCCGCGCCGTGGCCAGTATTCTGACTTTGCTAAGTGAAATACCTCCTGTGAATCCCCGGATCTGATACCGTCCGGGGATTTTTCTTGCCCGCAGCGGCTCAGTTGGGTCCCACTTCCTCCACTTCTTCCTGCAATGGAGCGATGATCCCCAGCCGCTCGTAAATCGGCCGGATCTCCCTGCGCAGCGCCGGAAGCCGCGACCAGAACCAAAGTCCCCCGGCAATGCAGCAGGTTCCGGTCACCATCACCGTGCGGGGTGCGCCGATCCAGTGCGCCATCGAGCCCGCCAGCAGGCTGCCGAATGGAGCCATGCCCACAAACGCGGCCATGTAGTAGCTCATGACGCGCCCGCGCTTGTCCTCCGGCACCAGCGTCTGGATGACCGTATTGCTCGCCGTCAT
>DATGJK010000419.1:0-7307 GCA_035295245.1 Acidobacteriaceae bacterium | reverse complement strand
CCTTCGGCAAACCCTCGCCGCCGGGGCCTGCTTCGCTCGCATCGGCACCATCGTGACCATCGACGAAAGCGCAGGTTCCGTCACCGTCCGCACCGAAGAAGCCACCTGCACAGCCCGGTTTCTCATCGGCGCCGACGGCGTCCACTCCCGTGTGCGCCAGATTCTCTGGGGCGACCACCCAGCGTGGTTCCGGCGCGGATTCGCCCTCGAAGCCGACGTGATTCCGAGTCAGGGCGCCGACTCCGGCCTCATGTTCGATTTCGCCCCGGTTCGGCGGGGTTACGGCTGGGTGTTTCCCAAGGGCGACCACCTCAACGTCGGCCTGTACACCGAGTCCGCATCGGAAAAAATCGACCGGGCCCGGCTCTCCGCCTGGATCGCCGAGCGCTACGGCGCTGCGCGGGTCGAGCACGTGACGGGCCAGTATCTCGGCTTCGGCGCAGAGAACGCGCCGCCACATTCCGGCCGCGTTTTTCTCGTCGGAGATGCTGGAGGCTTTGCCGATCCCTTGACCGGCGAAGGCATCCACGGCGCGATCGCCAGCGGACAGGCTGCCGCCGCCGCGATCCTCTGCGAACTCGACGGCCGCGGCCCAGCCCAGCGCACGTTCGCCGAAGCCACCGCGCCGCTGCGCCGCGATCTCCGCCTCTCCGCTTCCGGAGCGCGCTGGTTCTACGCCAATCTTGATACCGGGTTCCGCGCCCTGACTGCCCCGTTCTTTCGCGGCGCTGTGATCAACGCCTATGCGAACGGCACGAAGATCGCCGCCCTCGCCAACGCCGTTCGCCGCTTCGCTGCGGTCTTCTCGACGGGCAATTCGCGTTAGAACGAGTTGCTGTGGCATGATCTGACTCCGTCTTCAGCGTGTCACCTGTTGCTACAATGAAAGGTCGAAGACGGTTTAACGCGTTTGTCGCGCAGCGCATCTTCCTGTGCGACAGTGTTCAGCATCAGCGCGGGCGTCCCCGGGCCCTCTTCATCACGCCCCACAAGTCAGAAACGCATAACCTGCAGCAGCATCATAGATATTTTGACGCGAAGCAGATGAGCTCTATTATGCGGAAGCACGACTCGCCGTCGACGCGGCCCTTTCTTTGGGCTGCTTTTCTGCTGGTGAAGCCTGCGTTGTCGCGCGCCTGGGCTCAAACGAAGCACACGCCGCCCAGCATCTTCGCTCCCGCATCAACTCCCGCGCACGAGATCTTCGGCCTTTCGATGTTCGTGCTGGCTATCACCGGCGGTATCTTCGTGGTCGTCGGCGGGCTGCTCACCTTCGCGATCATCCGCTACCGTTCGCGCAAAGACGACGACGCCAGTGAGCCGCCGCAGATCTACGGCAGCGTTCAAGTGGAACTCGCCTGGACAGTGGTTCCCGTGCTCATCGTGGTGGTGCTCTTCCTGACCACGGCGCGGATCATTTTCGCCGTGCAGGACGCGCCCGAACCTAAAGACGCGCTGGACGTCACCGTGGTCGGCCATCAGTTCTGGTGGGAGTTCCGCTATCCGAAGCTCGGTATCGTGACCGCCAACGAACTGCACGTCCCCGTCAAGCAGGCGACCTTCCTGCATCTGCTCTCCGCCGACGTGATGCACAGCTTCTGGGTTCCGGAACTGGCCGGCAAGACCGACCTGATCCCGAACCACCCCAACGACATGTGGATTGCGCCGCAGCGCACCGGCCTGTTTCTCGGCCAGTGTGCGCAGTTCTGCGGCCCGGAGCACGCGAAGATGCTGCTCCGCGTCTATGTCGATACCCCCGAGCAGTTCCAAGCGTGGGTGAAGGACCAGCAGCAGCCCGCAGTTGATGACGCGGCGGTCGCCGCCGGGCGGCATCTTTTCGAGACGCAGGCCTGCACGAATTGCCACGCCGTCAACGGCACGGCTGCGATCGGCACCTTCGGCCCCGACCTTACCCACCTCGCCACCCGCGATACCATCGCGGCCGGCGCGGTGAAAAACACGCCCCAGGATTTGCACGAGTGGATCAAAGATCCTGCGCACTTTAAAGAGGGTGTCCTGATGCCCGCTATGCAGCTGAGCGATCCGCAGATCGATCAGCTCGTCGCGTATCTCGACACTTTGAAATAGGAAACGGAATGGCCGATCAACCTTTCCCGATTGCCGGATCGCTCGACGTCACGCCGCCCCGGGTGCGTGAACAGATGACGGTCGGCGAGTGGCTCCATGCCTGGGTCGTCACCGTCGACCACAAGCGCCTCGGGATTCTCTATATCGTTTACGCCATCTTTTTCCTTCTCGTTGCCGGAGCGGAGGCCCTGGCGGTCCGCATCCAGCTCGCCCGTCCCGACAATCACTTCCTCACCGCCGATGTTTACGACCGCATGTTCACCATGCACGGCACCACGATGGTGTTCCTCGTGGGCATGCCAATCCTCTTCGGCTTCGGCAACTATCTTGTACCGATCATGATCGGCGCGCGCGACATGGCCTTCCCGCGCCTGAACGCTTTCAGCTTCTGGCTGACGGCCTTCGGCGGCCTGCTGCTCTACTACAGCTTCATCGGCGGCTACGGCCTGTATGGGATGGGCAATGCGCCGGACGTCATGTGGCTGGCTTACGCGCCACTCACCGAAAAAGCCTTCTCGCCCGGCCACACCATGGATTACTGGGCGCTGTCGCTCATCCTGAGCGGATTCGGCACCCTCGGCACCGCCATCAACATCATTGCCACCGCGCTTTCCATGCGCTGCCGCGGCATGACGCTGTTCCGCATGCCGCTGTTCGTCTGGCTCATGCTGGTCACCAGCGCCCTGACGCTGATCACGATTACGCCGCTCACCGCCGCGCAAATCATGCTGGTGATCGACCGCTACCTCGGCGGCCACTTCTTCGATACTCAGGCCGGCGGCTCGGCCATGATCTGGCTGCACTTCTTCTGGATCTTCGGCCATCCCGAGGTCTACGTTCTCGTCCTGCCCGCCTTCGGCATGGCCAACGAGATCATCCCTGTCTTCTCGCGCAAGGCGATCTTCGGCTATCCGGCGATGGCGGCTGCTTCGATCGGTATCGCCTTCGTCAGCACCGGTGTGTGGGCGCACCACATGTTCACGGTCGGCATGACGTCGGTGGGCAATACCTTCTTCGTGCTCTCGACCATGGTGGTCGGCATTCCTACCGGCATCAAGATCTTCAACTGGCTGGCGACCCTGTGGGGTGGAAAGATCCAGTTCCGCCCGCCGATGCTCTTCTGCCTCGCGTTCCTCTTCCAGTTCCTCATCGCCGGACTGACCGGCATCATGCTCTCCGTCGCTCCCTGGAACTGGCAACTGCACAATTCCTATTTCGTCATCGCCCACTTCCATTACGTGCTGGTGGGCGCCATCGTTTTCTGCATTTTCGCGGGAATCTATTACTGGTACCCGAAGGCCATCGGCCGCATGCTCGATGAGACGCTTGCCAAATGGCATTTCTGGCTCTTCCTCATCGGTTTTCACGTCACCTTTGACACCATGCACTTCGCCGGCTTCCTCGGCATGCCGAGGTCGATCTATACCTACGAGGCGGACCGCGGCTGGGGCACGCTGAACATGATCGTCTCCATCGGCGGATTCATTCAGGCCATCGCCGTGCTGATCTTTGCCTACAACCTCATCCACTCGTATTTCCGCGGCAGGATCGCCGGGAACGATCCCTGGGATGCGTGGACGCTCGAATGGTCCACCCCGTCGCCGCCTCCGGTGTATAACTTCGCGACCGATCCAGTGGTGCACAGCCGTCGACCTCTCTGGGACCTGAAGCATCCGGAAGATCCGGACTGGAAATACGAATGAGCGCCATCCCCACGTTTCCGACTGCCGAACCCTGGAGCCTGCCTTCGCGCGGCCGCGTGGCCATGCTGTCGCTCATCATTGGCGAGTCGGCCATCTTCACCATCTTTGTTGTCGCTTACATCTACTACATCGGCAAAAGCATCAGCGGACCGACTCCGCAGCAGGTGCTCGACATCCCTTTCTTCAACACCGTTTGTCTGCTCTCGAGTTCCGTCACCATCTGGCTTTCCGAGCGGCAGATCGAGCGGGGCAATATCAAGGCCTTCGCCGCGCTGTGGGCGCTCACCATGGCGCTCGGCATCGAGTTCATCGTCGGCACCGCTCTGGAGTGGCACAAGCTCATCTACGTAGACGGCCTCACCATTCACACGAATCTCTTCGGCACCACCTTTTACTCGCTGGTCGGCCTGCACGCCACGCACGTCGTTGTCGGCCTGCTCATGCTCACTGTGGTGATGATCTTTACCCTCACCGGGCATATCAACATCCGCCACACGGAGCGCGTGCAGGTGCTGGCTCTCTACTGGCACTTCGTCGACGCGGTCTGGGTCGTGGTTTTCACCGTGGTCTACATTGTCGGGCGCTGATATGCAGGACTCGGTTCACAAGACGGAAGCTCCCCACGGCGAGACGATCCATCTGCCCGCGTCCACGCACTGGCCCATCATGCTGGCCTTCGGCTGCACGATGGGCGTTGCCGGCCTGGTGACGAATATCTGGATCAGCGCCTTTGGCGGCGTGCTCATCGTCGCCGGCTGCATCGGCTGGTTCCGCGACGTGCTGCCGCATGAGGCGCACGAAGATGTCCCCGTCGTCGTACAGCCGGTCGAAATCGTCAGCACGCGTCGCAGCGTCGAGCGCCTGCTCATTCAACCCGAGCACCGCTCGCATCTGCCCGTCGAAACCTATCCGATCGTGAGCGGCATCAAGGGAGGCATCGCCGGCGGCATCGCGATGATTTTCCCGGCAATCCTCTACGGCCTGATCGCCCACCACAGCATCTGGTATCCGGTAAACCTGCTCGGCGGCGCCGGCGCCACTCCCCGGCAAATTACCGACGCTCAGATCGCCTTATTCCACTGGGACTGGTTTCTCATCGCCATCCTCATCCAGGGGATCGTCAGCACGCTGGTCGGCCTGCTCTACGGCGCGATGATGCCGATGCTGCCGCGCCATCCGGTGCTGCTCGGCGGCATCCTGGCTCCGTTTCTCTGGACCGGCCTCATCCACGCCAGCATGGGGATTATCAATCCCGCCCTCGACGCGCACATCTCCTGGCCATGGTTCCTGGTTTCGCAGCTTACCTACGGCATTGTTGCCGGACTGATTGTCGCGCGCGAAGGCAAGATACGCACCGACCGCGGCGTGCCGTTCATCGCGCGCATGGGCATCGAAGCGCCCGGCCTGATGGAATCCAGGCACGACACCGGACCGATGGAGCGTCACGAAATCGAACCGCAGCACAAGCAATCGCCGCCAGAAGGAAAGCACTGATGTCCGCGCGCTCGTTCCTTCTCGGCACGGTTTCTCTGGCGCTGGCCCTCGCACCCGTCGGGCTTTCCGGATGCAGCGGCGTCTCCGGCACCGTCGCGGAAGGGCCGCCCACGCGCCCCGAGCTGGTTCTTGACTTCAAAACGCTCTACAACCAGAACTGCCGAGCCTGCCATGGAGAAAGCGGCCAGAACGGCCCATCCATGGATCTCGCCAATCCCGAGTTCCAGGCGCTGGTGGACGACAACACGCTGCGCGACATCATCTCCCACGGCCTGCCCGGGACGCAGATGCCCGCCTGGGCGCAACAGGCCGGCGGCATGCTGACGGATCAGCAGATCAACGCGATCATCGCCGGCATGCGCAAAGAGTGGGCCAGGCCGAACGCGTTCGCCGGCACGACACCTCCGCCGTATCACCAGGCCGCCGGCGGCAACGCCCAGCACGGCCAGCAGGTGTACCAGCAGCGCTGCTCGTCGTGTCATCAGGGCAACGAGCGCCAGCAGCCGAACAGCCCTGTGTATCTTTCGCTGGTCAGCGACGACGTCCTGCGCAGCATCATCATCGCCGGACGGCCGGATATCCATCAGCCGGACATCCAGCAGGAAGGCATTTCCCTTCAGGATGTAACTGACATCATTACCTATTTGCACGCGCAGCGGAATCCCGACACGGTCTCCGCCGCACCCACACTGCGTCCGCCGCGCCGATAAGTTCAGGAGATACGTCCGTGGTTGAAAAGAGCGACAGTCCCGAGAAACCGAGCACCGGCCCCGACATCGGCACGGCCTCCGAGCAGGCCAGCGACCGCGAAGGTCCCGCCGTCGTCTCGCGCCGCTGGCTGCTGATGAAAGCCGGCGTCGCGCTCAACGGACTCGTCGGCATCGCCCTCGCCGTGCCCATCGTCCGCTATCTGCTCGGCCCGGTTCGCCCCGACTCCGATTACAAATCCTGGGTCACGCTCGGTTCTGCGGACAGCTTCCCCGTCGGCGAAACGCGCCTGGCCACTTACAAGACGCCCTGGGCGCGTTCCTGGGACGGCCAGACCGATAACGTCGCCTGCTACGTCCGCCGCACCGGCTCGACTGACTTTACCGTCTTCGCCATCAACTGCGCCCACCTCGGATGCCCGGTGCGCTGGTTCCCGCAGTCGCAGCTTTTTATGTGCCCGTGTCACGGCGGCGTCTACTATGCCGACGGCTCCCGCGCGTCAGGCCCGCCGGAGCGCGGCCTCTTCACCTACGACTGCAAAATCGTCTCCGGACAGTTACAAATTAATGCGGGCCAGATGCCCAGCCTCTCCAACACCGCCCGGCTCGTGAACATCTCCACTCCCGGCAAGTCCGGCGATTCAGGTGACTGCCCATGCCGTGGATGAAGAAGACCTACGACTGGTTCGAGCGGCGCCTGCAGATCGAAGGCCCCGTCAAGGATGCCGTCCTGCACAAGGTGCCGCGCAACACGGCCAGCTGGTGGTACGTCTTCGGCAGCGCCGCCTTCACGCTGCTCATGCTGCAGGTGGTCACCGGCATCCTGCTCGCACTGGTCTACGTGCCTTCTGCCGCCGAAGCATGGAACAGCCTGAACATCCTCAACCACCAGATTCCCCTCGGCTGGTTCCTGCGCGCGCTGCATGGATGGGGATCGAACTTCATGGTGGCCATCGTCTTCATCCACATGGCGCAGGTCTTCCTTTTTGGCGCCTATAAATTCCCGCGCGAACTCACCTGGCTTGTCGGCGTGATCCTGCTGCTCTGCACGCTCGGCATGGCCTTCACCGGCCAGGTGCTGCGCTTCGATCAGGACGCCTACTGGGGCCTCGGGATCGGCGTCTTCATTCTCAGCCGCGTGCCATGGATGGGCGGCGGGCTGGTCCACTTCCTGCTTGGCGGGCCGGTGATTGCCGGCGCCACGCTCTCCCGCTTCTTTGCGCTGCACGTCTTCATTATTCCCGGCCTGCTCATCTTTCTCGCGCTCATCCACGTCTGGATGGTGATCAAGCTTGGCATCAACGAGTGGCCGATG
>DATGJK010000418.1:0-22191 GCA_035295245.1 Acidobacteriaceae bacterium | reverse complement strand
TCGACGTGGCCTTCGTGCATGGCCTGCGTGACGGCGGCGCACGCCACCAGGTCGGCACGGTATTTAGGGAAGATGATGCCGGTCGATGGCGCGCCCACGGAGTGTCCGGCGCGGCCGATGCGCTGCAGGCCGGCGGCCACGGAAGGCGGAGACTCGACCTGAATGACAAGGTCGATGGCGCCCATGTCGATGCCCAGCTCGAGCGAGGAGGTGCAGACGAGCGCACGGAGCTGGCCGGCTTTCAGCATCTCTTCGATCTCGCGGCGCTGGGCGGCGGCCAGCGATCCATGATGGGCGCGGGCGATGGGCTCCCCGGCCAGCTCGTTTAGCGCGCCGGCCATTCGTTCGGCGATGCGGCGGGCGTTCACGAAGATCAGGGTGGAGGTGCGGCTCCGGATGATCTCCAGCAGGCGGGGATGCATGGGCTGCCAAATACTGGTGTACTTCGGGGTCTGGCCGGCGGCACGGGGCTGATCGTCGAGGTCGCGGAGTTTGGCCATGTCCTCTACGGGGACCTGGACGGAGAGGCGCAGGGGTTTACGGGTCCCGGCGTTGACGATGGTTACGGGCCGAAAGCGCGGGCCCGAGGCCTCGCGGGCATCCAGTGCCGCTTCGGTTTCGAGCGCATCGGTGAAGTCCTGGACGACGGCTTCGGTGTTGGCCGGGCCGGGATGGCGTTGAGTGCCCCCGCTTCCCTGTTCTTCGGCACCGGCGAGAAAACGGGCCACTTCCTCAAGGGGGCGCTGGGTAGCGCTCAGGCCGATGCGCTGCACAGGGTGGGCGCAAAGGGCCTGGAGGCGTTCCAGCGAAAGGGCCAGGTGAGCGCCGCGCTTGGTGGGCACCAGGGCATGGATCTCGTCGATGATGACGGTGTCGATGGAGCGCAGCGCTTCGGAGGCGCCGGAGGTCAGCAGGAGGTAGAGCGACTCCGGGGTGGTGATGAGGATCTCGCCAGGATGACGGCGGAAACGGGCACGCTCCTGCTGGGGGGTATCGCCGGTGCGAATGCTGATTTCGGGTACGTGGATCGGCACGCCGTCGCGCCGGGCGAGTTCGGTCATGCCGGCGAGTGGGGAGCGCAGGTTCCGCTCCACGTCCACGGCGAGGGCCTTCAGGGGGGATATATAGAGGATGCGGCAACCTGGCGTCGCCGGCGGCTCGCGAAACATGAGTCGGTCGACGCACCAGAGGAAGGCCGCAAGGGTCTTTCCCGTGCCGGTTGGAGCGAGGATCAGGGTGGACTCGCCCCGGGCAATGGCCGGCCATCCTTCCCGCTGGGGCGCGGTGACGTCCTTATAAACGGAGCGGAACCAATTCGCGGTGACCGGGTGAAACAAGTCGAGAACAGACGCGGGGGAGACGCCGGATCCAACGCCCTGCGTCTGATTACGACGATCTGATTTGCCCTTTGATCGCACGGCCGCTGCCCTGCCCCCATTCTGCATCCTTTCGTGCTGACGCGGTTCAGTACAGGGAGAGAAACCGTGAGCCGTGCAGCAGGCTTAAGCGAGCGGGATTTCGGAGCTGGCCGGTGGAGTCCCGGAGCCTCGCGGCGCGGCAGCGGGGTTAATTGATTCTTCACTTTCACAGAGCGATAACAGCGCGGTAGCCGCTGAGTTGAAAATGCACAACTTCCACAACAAAACACTACCGAAGTAACCACTGCGTGTGCACGTTCGCGGGATGGCGAGAGGCCACAAAAGTCGTAGGGTCAGTTATATGGAACGTATATAATTGCGACATTCGAACCAGAAAGCGGCCGGTTACCGTGGTCCAGGCACTGAAGAGCCGCATTGGATTGCAGTTCAACTTCGAATCGGGCCATGATCCCCGTGGCCTTACTGGGATTGCGATGGCTACAACAGCCAAGGTCTGCCCTACTCTCGTACGCGTCCTCATAGCGGATGATCATGCTCTGTTCCGCGATGGGCTGCGCAAACTGCTGGAATCCGAAGGTAGCTTCGAAGTGGTCGGCGAGGCGTCTGACGGCGAAATGCTGCTGGACCTGGTGCGCCGCACCCAGGCCGATATTCTTCTGCTGGATCTGGCGATGCCACGGCAGGATGGAATGGACGTGCTGCGGGAGCTGGCTGCGGCGCAGATCCCGGTGCGCACTCTGTTGCTGACGGCCACGATCAACAAGGATCAGATCGTGCGCGCTC
This sequence comes from Acidobacteriaceae bacterium, assembly GCA_035295245.1. GTDB lineage: Bacteria > Acidobacteriota > Terriglobia > Terriglobales > Acidobacteriaceae > Palsa-343. The sequence continues at coordinate 20,029 of DATGJK010000418.1, read as the reverse complement.
TCAAACTGGGAGCCTATGGAGTTGTCCTGAAGGAATCAACGAGCCAGCGGCTGTTCGACAGCATCCGGTGTGTCATGTCGGGGCAGTACTGGGTGGGACGGGAGAGCATTTCCGATCTGGTGCGGGCCTTGCGCAGTGTCTCCACGCAGGAAAACGGCTCGCAAAAACCCCGGGAATTCGGGTTGACGCCTCGGGAAATGGAAGTCGTGACGCTGGTGGTGGCCGGCTATTCGAATCCGGACATTGCGCAGCGCTGCTCGATCAGCGAGCAGACGGTGAAGCACCATATCAGCAACATCTTCGACAAGCTCGGCGTTTCGAATCGTCTGGAGCTTGCGCTGTTCGCAGTCAATCACCGGCTCACCGACGCGCACTGATAGCAGCCTCCACCGCAATCGATTCCTCAGGTATCTCCTGACACTCTCTTCAACCGACGCGAAGTTCGGACAGGCCGAGACCCGTCGGGCGGCGCGCCTGCGCAGGTTGATCGCCAGCTTGCCGATGTTACTTCTCGTTCCAAACGTAACTGCACGGAGAGTAATTTTCGCGTCCGCCGTAACGCACCAACGGGGAGGGGTAGATAGCACTGGCCAGGTCCATGACTCTAGTACCGTTGGGCCATTGATGGCTCTGGTTCAACTCGCTAACTTGGACTTCTCGCCGTTGGAAACAACATCGCGAAATAGTGCCCGCAGATCACAAGGAGACGGGAAATGGTGAACCATGCCCTGGAAGGCTGGCAAACCAGGGTCGAACGAGCTCGACGCTATGGAATCGGCGCCGAGTTGCGCTATCGGGTCCGCGGCGAAAGAGAGTGGCGCGAAGGCGTCATGGAGAACATCAGCATCACGGGTCTGCTCATGCGCACGACGCACTCTCTAGAGCCCAATACTTTGATTGAAATGCGGTTCGTTCTGCCAATCGAGCTGAACGGCGAATGCGCCGCTGAAGTTATGTGCCGAGGTTCTGTCGTCCGATCATCGGGGAGCCCGCTCCGGGAAGGCTTCGCAACAGTGGCCGCGCGGATCGAACACTTCAGATTTTTGCGACAGATGCACGGTAAAGAGGAGTTCGCAAGCTAAAAGAGACCGGCCCAGCCGGCAAACGTTCGAAGCGCAAAACATCTCCCCCCTCGCTTGACCCTGCGCAGCAGTAGGACTTCGTGACCAGGAGGACTGGGATGAAGCGGAGCCCGAAACGAAGATTGTGGAAAACGAGCTATGTAGCTCACAGGGCGAAGCTACGCTCTGAAACGCTGCCGAGCTGATACGCACAACAGAGATGAAGGGGAACGGCAACATGGCGGAAATCGTGAACGCTGCGATCACAGGACAGAGACCGTGGTGGGCGCTGTATTCCCGACACCAGCATGAGAAGCAGGTCGCTGAAAGGCTGCAGGCCAAGGGCTATGAAACATTCCTGCCGGTCTATGAGTCCGTACGCCGCTGGAAGGACCGCCGCAAGGTGATTACTCTGCCGCTGTTTCCCGGATATGTTTTTGTGCGCGGGATGCACGACCGGCGGCTGGGAATCCTGAGCACGCCGGGAGTGCACATGATTCTTTCGCGCGGCGATGCCGCAGCGGTGATTCCCGAGGAAGAGATTCAGGCGGTTCGGCGATCGCTGGACGCAAAATATGCCGTCGAGCCCCATCCCTATCTCAACTGCGGCGACCGCGTGCGTGTCACCCGCGGCGCGCTGCAAGGAATCGAAGGCATTCTGATCCGCAAGAAGAACATTTTTCGTCTCGTGCTCTCCGTAGAGATGCTGGCGCAGTCGGTGAGTATGGAAATCGAAGCCACCGATGTTGAGCTGGTTTCGCCGGCTGCAAGCGTGAGCGGTACAGCGCAGTACGAACGCGCCCGGCCGGAGTGGGGAGTCTACCCCGCTCGCCCGGAGCCCGCTTTTCGAGCCGGATAATTGCCAATCCTGCAAAGGAGACTGTTATGAACATCAGGCAAACCGGACTCGCCGTTATCGCGGCAGCGCTGGCATGCGCGCTGGGTGCATCGGCGATGGGGCAAGACAAAGCAAACCACTCTCTGCAGGCCGACGCAGCCGCAGCGCCTCCGGCGCCCAGTTCAACGGCTGCCCGGGACGGACGCGATCCGCACTACGTGATCGGGAACGACGATGTGCTGGCGGTCAATGTCTGGAAGGAGCCGGATCTGACGCAGTCGCTGACGGTGCGCTCCGACGGGAACATTTCCATGCCGCTGATCGGAGAAGTGCACGCGGCGGGCAGGACGCCTCTGCAACTGCAGCAGGAGATCACCGAAAAGCTGCGCACCTACATCACGGAGCCCGAAGTGACGGTGATGGTAACGCAGATGAACAGCCTCAAGTTCAACATCCTCGGGCGCGTGATGAAGCCGGGTTCGTATTCTCTGTCGGCGGCGACGACGGTGCTCGATGCGATTGCCCTCGCCGGCGGCTTCCAGGATTTCGCAAAGCAGAAGAGCATGTACATCCTGCGCCCCAGCGCGAGCGGAAGCGATACCAGGATTGCGTTTAATTACAAGAGCGTGATCCGCGGCGAGCATCCGGAACAGAACATCCGGCTGGAACCGAACGACACCATCGTGGTGCCCTGAGAGGCAGCGTATGCGTACATCCATTGCTGTTGGACTCGCTCTGCTGACCGCGCTGCCGCTCACAGCGCAGATCAATGCCAATGACCAAGCGGTCGCGACTCCGGAACATCCGTGGGAGATGGTGGTGCCGCCGCCTGTGAGCGGAGCCGCTTACGCCAGCCTTGGGGGAGCCGAAGAGGCTTCGAATTTTCTAAGGACCGGCGTGACACTGAGCGGAGGGTATATCCGAAATCTGAACCCAGGGTCGGGAACGCAGACCATTAACGACGGCATCTACCTGGTGCAGCCCAGCTTTGCGCTGGATCGGACGACGACGCGGTCCCACGCCACGCTGACCTACGAACCGGCATTCACCTGGTACGCGCCGACATCGTTGAACACGACCGATCACGCCGTCAGCGGAGACATCAACATGCGGCTCAGCCCGCATGTGAGCCTGCGGACTGGCGAAACGTTCAGCAAGACTTCCAGCGCCTTTGGGCAGGTGACGCCCACATTTCAGACGCCGGTGACCGGATCCACGGCTTTCGTGACGCCGGGAGTGGTCGGCCTGTTCGTACCGGAAATAACCAACGAAACCATGGCGGGAATGAGCTGGCAATTCGACAGGAACAGCATGGTCGCAGCGTCGGGATGGCTCAACCTGCTGCACATGACGAACGGATCCCAGGCAAAGGGGCTGTATGACTCCGACACGCGTGGTGGATCCGGATCTCTGATTCAGCGCATCGGTCCGCAACAGTACCTCGGCGGGCTTTACCAGTACGCGACGACGCAGGCGAATCCGGTGATCGCAGCGCAGACCGGCAAGTCGGAGTTCCAGAGCAACAACCTGTTCGGGTTCTACACGGCGTATCCGCGACCGAATGTTTCGTTATCGCTGCAGGGCGGAGGTCAGTACTACATCCTTACCTCGAACGCTTATCCGCAATACCGGAAATGGACGCCGGCGGGTACGGCCAGCATCGGCCTGCAGGGAGACCACGCAAGCCTGGCGATGAGTTACAGCAGGCTGGCAACGGCCGGTCAGGGAGTGGTCGGTGGATTCATGACGAATGCGGCCCTCGCCTCCACGACATGGGAACTGGCGCGCCGGTGGAGACTGGCGCTGGAAGGCGGATATTCGACGATCGGGAATTTGTCGACGGTTACGTCGCCGCAGGCAATACAGAATGGGCACACCGTCTCCGGCAGCGCGGGCATCGAGCATGGTCTTTCAGCGGACCTGACGGTGAGCTGCAACTACGCGCGCCTGCACCAGAGCTACGGAGCGGTGAACATTCCCGCCGTCACGAACAATCCTGACAGCGACCGCGTACTTATCTCGCTTACTTACCGGCTTTCACGGCCGATCGGACAGTAGTTATGCCTGAAGAAATCCAGGAACAGCCTCAACACTTCGACGTCGACCGCAAGCTGGATCTTATCCGGCGGCGACATCTGCAGTTTCTTATCCCGCTCCTGCTCGGCTGGATGCTGGTATGGAGCGCCAGCTGGATTATCGCTCCGCGATATAAGTCAACGACCACGATCCTCGTGCAGCAGCCTTCAGTAGCCGGCGATGTGGTAAACATCGGCGACGACATGGCCAGGCGGCTGGAGAGCATCACCGAACAGATGATGAGCCGCACGCGTTTGCTGACGATCATCGGCAAGCTGCACCTGTACGAATCGGCAGCGCGCACGCCGAACCCGGACGAACAGGTGACGCGGATGCGCAAAGACATCAGCATCGATCTGGTGCGCGACCCTGGGACGAACAAGATCAACTCGTTCAAGGTCTCGTATACCGCTGCATCGCCGGAGATCGCACAGCGGGTGACCAGCGAGCTGACCGGCCTGTTCATCAATTACAACCGGCTGCAGCTCGAACATGAATCGCAGGATACGACGACGTTCATGGAAAAGCAGCTCGAGGATGCACGCACAGCCCTGGCGCAGCAGGAGGCGCGGGTGCGGCAGTTCCAGAGCGCGCACGAGGGCGAGTTGCCGTCGCAGCAGCAGTCGAACATTCAGATTCTGAACGGACTGCAGGCACAACTGCAGCAGGAACAGGATGCTCTGAACACGGCAAAGCAGCAGCGAGTGTATCTGCAGTCGCTCATCCAGCAGTACCGGGCGGCGCAGCCGGTAGAAATCAAGCCGGCGGCCGGTCCGGGAGCGGAACTGGCAGCGCTCGATACGCAGTTGCAGAAAATGCGAGCCGACCTGACCGATCTGCGCGGCCGCTACACAGACCAGCATCCGGCAGTGATCAGCCTGAAAGCCGCAATCGCGCAGACACAGAAACAGCGCGAGGACCTCGCGGCGCAAATCAAGTCCAGTTCCGCCGGCCCGGGGGGGCTTGGTACCGATCAGGGAGCGGTGCTGCTGCAGCTGCAAAGCCAACAGCAGGCGAATCAAATCGAGATCGCCAACCGCGAAGAGGGCGTGAAGAATCTGCAGTCGAGGATCAACGAGTACCAGGGCCGCCTGAACGCGGAGCCTGCTGCGGAGCAGCAGCTTGCCGACCTGACGCGCGGCTACGAACAGTCGCAGAAAAACTACGATGATCTGCTGAAAAAGAAGAACGATTCATCGCTGGCCACCAGCATGGAACAGATGCAGGAACTGGACCGGTTCAGCGTGCTCGATCCGCCGAGCCTGCCGGTCAAGCCGGATTTTCCCAATCGGATCAAGTTCTGCGCCATGGGACTGGCATTCGGAATTGCGCTGGGAGCAGCTGTGGTCGCTCTTCTGGAATTTCTGGACGACCGGCTGCACAGCGAGCAGCAAATCGAGGATATGTTGTCCGCCCCGATACTGGCCGAAGTGCCCGAGATCCTGCGCAACAGCGACGAACGCCGGCAAAGGCACCGCGCCATTCTGGGATGGACCGTGGCCGTTGTCGTCTTCCTGGTGATTGTTGCGGGCTCAGCATTTAGCTATCTGCACGCATAACGAGCAAACATGTATAAAGCCTTCTTCAATCTGACGCGCAATCCATTCGAGCTGACGCCCGATCCGACGTGCTTCGTTGCCACGCGACGGCACAACGAAGCGCTGGCGGCTCTCTATTACGGCGTCCGCTGGCACAAAGGCTTCGTGGTCGTGACCGGTGAGGTGGGCACCGGCAAGACCATGCTGCTGCGCTGTCTGCTGAACCTGCTGAAGGACAGCCAGGATATCGCGTACGCTTATCTGTTCAACAGCCGGCTCTCAACAACGGAGTTCCTGCAGTACATTCTGACGGATCTGGGCCTACCGGCTTCGGGCAGGAACAAGAGCGAGATGCTCTTCGACTTCGGGAAATACCTGATCGGACGCGGCGAGAATAACCAGACGACCGTGCTGGTGGTCGATGAAGCGCATTCTCTCTCGGACGATCTGCTGGAAGAGATCCGGCTGCTGTCGAATCTGGAGACCACCGATACCAAGCTGCTGCAGATCGTGCTGGTGGGTCAGCCGGAACTGGACGCCAAGCTGGATTCCGCGCACCTGCGGCAACTGAAGCAGCGCGTGGCCCTACGGGCTCAGCTGCGCGAACTGGATCTGGACGAGGCGGAAGAGTACATCACGCAGAGGCTGCAGATTGCGGGGGCGCCGGCTGAAGGGCTTCCGATCTTTCCGCCGGATGCGATGCTGAGCATCCATCAGCATTCGAAGGGGCTGCCGCGGCTGATCAACACGATCTGCGAGAACGCGCTGATCGCGGCATACGCGCAGCAACTGCGGCAGGTGACGCCGCAGATCGTCGACAAGGTCGCGGCGGACTTCCGCCTGAATATCGTGCATCCCGGTGTTCCCTCACCGCAGCCCGGGTTCAACGGCGCTCGGCAACAGCCAGAGGCGCAGCGAGAAACCGATGTGCTGCAGGATCTCTTCGGCATAACCAAAAAGCCGGCGAACGGCAATCATCACGGGGTTCCCCCCATCGCTGCAGTTGCGAGCAAATTATGAGCAATATATTCGATGCCCTGCTGAAGTCGGAAACCGAGCATCCCGGCAGCAACGGTACGGGCCCGGCGAACATCACTGAGGTCCTGAAGCGGGTCGAACGCCGCGCATCCGCGCAGTGGAAGCCGAAGTTCGCTGAGCAAGCGGCGAACGAAAAACCGAACGGCCACGTCGTACCCGGGCCTGCTGAGGAGGTTCATGCCGCGCGAATCGCGACGACGCTTGCGTCATCGCGGGTTCCGGAGGAGCGCTCACAGACAACGGCTCAGGTGGGCGTCGCAGTGCTGGACGAAACGCTGAACAGCGAATTCGAGACGATTGAGCCAACTCTGCCCGCGAGCGCACGGCTGGTGGCATACATGGACAAGGGCAGCCCCGGCGCCGAAGCTTTTCGGTTGCTCGCGGTGCGACTGCGACACATCCGGAAAGACAGGCAGCTAAAAAAGCTGCTGATCACCAGCACGGTTCCCCAGGAAGGAAAGAGTCTCACCTCAGCCAACCTCGCCTGCACGCTTGCCGCCGGAGGAAAACAAAATGTCCTGCTACTGGAAGGGGATATTCGGCGACCCTCGCTGACCGAACTGTTTCATCTTTCCGATCGTCCGGGAGTTTGTGACTGGCTGCAGGACAAGAATCGCATTGAGCAATGCATCTATCGCGTAGCGGGGCCGGAGTTCTGCATCATGCCGTGCGGCCGGGCTGCTGCAAACCCGCTCGATCTCATCCAGTCAGGAAAGATGGCTGAGTTGCTGGAACAGACCCAGGCGATGTTCGACTGGGTCATCATTGACTCACCTCCAGTGCTGCCCCTCGCTGACACCAGCATTCTGGCGAAGCTGGCGGACGGCGTTCTGCTCGTTGCCCGACGCGGCGTGACGGAAAAGAGGCATCTGGAACGAGGACTGCAGGCTCTGGAAAAATTCAAGCTGCTGGGAGCCGTGATGAATTCATCGCGAAAGTCCCGCCACGATGATTATTACTACAGCTATTCCAGTCGAGGCGCTGGCCAGCCGCCGGACCTGAGCTGATCGATTCTGAAACCTGGCGTACTTTCGTAACCTCTATCCCCCGCCTGGCGGAAATGGCAGCCGGAGATTGCGCGACCTGTGAGTCAGCGCGACCCCTGCCGGTGATTCCGCAAAACCTGTGTGCGCGCACCACAAATGAATCCCGTATTTCCGTCCGGATCGTCCGGAGTGAGAAGCCGGGAGAGGAGTGAGCCTTGAGTCTCCTGAATGCTGCAAATATGAAATCTCTCGAGAGCTCCTGGTCGGCGACCAACGCCGAGCGCGAAGTCCTGAGCGAAGAGGGCTTCCGGCGCAGGATCGCTATCGAGCGCAAGCGTACGGAGCGGTCGCGGGAACCGTTTCTGCTGATGCTGCTGGAGAGCGCCGAACAGGCCACCCCGGCGAAGCAGGCCAGGCTTCTGGAACGGATGATGCTGGCTGTGGCGCCCACCACCCGGGAAACGGACTCGATCGGCTGGTACAGAGACGGAGCGGTGATTGGCGTGCTGTTCACAGGTCTTGCCGATGAGGAAAAACTCACCTCGCGGACGATCATCCTGAACCGTGTCACCACTCGTTTGCGGGAAGATTTGCCGGACGAGCAGGTTGGTCAAATCACCATCACCTTTCATTTTTTCCCAGACGACTGGGGCGCGGAGGGCCTGGATGCATCCGGCAATCCCATACTCTATCCGGATCTGGTTGAGCCGGACAGGAAAAAGCGCGCATTGCTGGGCCTGAAGCGATTCACCGACGTCGCCGGCGGAATTCTGCTGCTGATTCTTGCGCTGCCGTTATTGCTGGTCGTTGCCGCTGCCGTAAAGATGACTTCGGAGGGACCGGTGTTCTTCCGGCAGCCGCGAGTCGGGCAATATGGGAGGCGGTTTACGTTTCTCAAGTTTCGCTCGATGTACGCGAACAACGATCCCAGCGTTCACAGGGAATACGTTCGCAAACTGATAGCGGGCACGGCGGAACGCGTCACTCCCGACGGCAAGAACGAAGGCGTATTTAAGCTCGCCAACGACAGAAGGATCACGCCGTTGGGGAAATTCCTGCGCAGAACAAGTCTTGATGAGCTTCCGCAATTGCTCAATGTGATCCGCGGAGATATGTCGCTGGTGGGACCACGGCCGCCTCTTCCATATGAGCTGGCCGCATACCAGACCTGGCACCGCCGTCGGCTTCTGCTGGTGAAGCCAGGTATCACCGGGCTGTGGCAGGTGAAGGGGCGCAGCCGGGTCACCTTCGAAGACATGGTTCGCCTGGACCTGCAGTACGCCACCGCATGGTCGCCGTGGCTGGACGTCAAGATTTTGCTGCTGACCCCGGGCGCAGTTATCAAAGGCGCCTATTGAGCTTCCTTTCTCTATCTGTTTTTGCCTGGCCTGCGCCGAGACGCAGGATTTGCAATCAACTCACCCTCGCACGGTGAAGAGGTGACATTCAAATGAACTTCGGCGTTATTGGTTACGGATACTGGGGCCCCAACGTCGTGCGAAATCTGGCGACACTTGATGGGTCAAACCTTGTATGCATCGCAGATCTCAGCGCAAATGCGCGCCATCGCGCGCAGAAGGCCTATCCCGGCATTCGCGTGATCGCCAACCCGTGCGAACTGATTGAGTCGCCCGACATCGACGCGGTCGCGGTGATCACGCCGGTATGGACGCACTACGAGCTGGCGAAAACGGCTCTGCTCAACGGCAAGCACGTTTTCGTGGAGAAGCCCTTTACCAGTACCACGGCACAGGGCGAGGAACTCATCGAGATTGCCGCGAGGAAGAACCTGCGGATCATGGTCGACCACACCTTCCTGTTCACAGGTGCCGTGCGAAAAATCCGGCAGCTTCTGAGCGAAGGGACGCTGGGCAATCTTTTCTACTACGATTCAACCCGCGTGAATCTCGGGCTATTCCAGCACGACATTAACGTGCTGTGGGATCTGGCGCCACATGATCTCTCGATCATGGACTACCTGCTGGAAGCCCAGCCGGAGGCGCTGGTGGCCACCGGACAAAAGCACCTGAACGGTCACGAAGACGTGGCGTTCATGACGCTCTATTTTCCTAACCGCGTCATCGCCCATATCAACGTGAACTGGCTCTCTCCCGTCAAGATCCGCACCACGCTGATCGGCGGAGAAAAGAAGATGCTGGTCTGGAACGACCTTGAGGCCGACGAGAAGGTGAAAGTTTACGATCGCGGCGTCGATATCACGACCCGCGAAGGCCTCTACGAACTGCTCGTGAATTATCGGTCCGGGGATATGTGGTCTCCGCAGGTTGAGCAGGTAGAAGCGCTGCGCCAGGAGCTGACGTACTTCATGGAATGCATCAACAGCGGCCGGGATCCGCACAACGATGGACACGCTGGCCTGCGCGTGGTGCGGATGCTCGAGGCGGCGACTGAATCGCTCAGCCACAAGGGGGCGCTCGTCTCTCTGGAGCCCGCAGCTGTCGCGCTGTAAGTCGACAAAGCCGAAAAGGAGCATGGCGTGAAGAGAGTTGTTCTTCTGGGCAAAGGCGATCTGGCCATCCGCATCGCCAACTGGTTTCTGCATTCGGACAAGTACACGCTGGCCGAGGTGGTGCCGGTGATGCCGGAACCGTCGTGGACGGCGTCACTGTCGAGGTGGGCCAGGGAAAATGGCGTACCAATTGTCGAGTCAGGACACTATCGCGATCTGCGGGAGTTACAGGCGGGAGATGGCCGGGTCGATCTTGCCATGTCCGTGTTCTACGACAAGATAATCCGGGAGTGGTTCATCCAGCGCTGCCGCCGGATTATCAACCTGCACAATGGTCCGCTGCCGAAATATCGCGGCGTGTCACCGATCAACTGGGCGCTGAAGAACGAGGAATACGAACACGGCGTCACGATCCACGAGATTACGCCGGGGATCGACGACGGTCCAATCGTGGGTCAGGTCAAGTACTCGATCTATCCCGCGTTCGATGAAGTCGTTGACGTATACCGGCGGTCGCTGGAGTACGGATGGACTCTGTTTCAGCAGACGGCTCCGCTGCTCGACCGCATTCAGCCGCGCGAACAGGAACACGATCAGGCAACGTACTACAGCAAACTTGATAACCCGCAGCTCGGCGACCGGTCGGGATTTACGCGAGCCCACTCGCAGCCGCATGCAGCCGTGACAGCAGTGAATGAACCTGGCCTTGTGTGCCAGGAATCAGGAGTGGCGAAATGAATTCCCATACAAATGTGCCTTTCCTCGACCTGATCGCTCCCCACGCGGAGCTCGAAGAAGAGCTCACCGACGTGTTTAGGCAGGCTATGCGGACGGCCGGCTTTATCGGGGGCCCAATGGTGGAGAGCTTCGAGAAGAACTTTGCTGCATTCTGCGACGCGGAGCACGCGATCGCCGTGAACAGCGGAACGGATGCGCTTCGTTTTGCGCTGATCGCCTGCGGGATTCACGCTGGTGATGTGGTCGTTACCGTGCCGCACACGTTCATCGCTACGACCGAAGCGATCTCGCAGGCGGGCGCGATTCCGGAGTTCGTCGACATCGACGAAGCCACCTGCAACATGTCCGTCGAGAAGCTGCGGCACTTTCTCGAGGAGCGCTGTACCCGCGATGGCGCAGGCCGCGTGATCAGCCGCGCTCACCGCAAGCCGATCACCGCGATTTTGCCCGTTCACCTTTATGGGCAAATGGCCGACATGGACGGCATTATGAATGTCGCGGAAGAGTATGGGCTTGCCGTTCTCGAGGACGCCTGCCAGGCTCAGGGCGCGCAGTATTACTCGCGCCGCTTCAACCGGTGGCTAACCGCCGGCTCGGTGGGCATTGCCGCCGGGTTCAGTTTTTATCCGGGCAAGAATCTCGGCGCCTGCGGCGAAGCGGGCGCAGTGACAACGAATGACGGATCCATCGCCGAGAAGATCAGAATGCTGCGCGACCACGGCCAGGCGCAGAAGTACTATCACCGTATCGAAGGCTACAACGGGCGCCTGGATGCGATCCAGGCCGGTCTGCTGGATGTTAAGCTGCGGCGTCTGGCGAAGTGGAACGCGCAGCGCCGGGAACTTGCGGCTGCGTACAACCGCATGCTGTCGGATGTCGATGGCGTGATCTGTCCATATGAACCGTCATGGTCACGGGGCGTTTATCACCTGTACGTCATTAGGACCGAGAACCGCGATGCCATGATTGCGCATCTGAAGGATGCCGGGATCGGAACCGGGATCCATTATCCGGTGCCACTGCATCTGCAGGAGGCGTACCGCTCGTTCGGACACCAGCCGGGCGACTTCCCGGCTACGGAGCGTGCTGCCGCACAGATCGTCTCGCTGCCCATGTTCCCGCAGCTCACGGCAGAGCAGCAGGCGAGGGTGGTGGCGGAGGTCTGCGCGTTCGCGAAGAAGTCGCATCGCCCGCATCCGCTGCCGGAACGCGAAGTAGCCGAGGCGCAGATCGCGTAAGCAGTCGTCTGCGAAGAAAGTCAGGCACCCACCATGAGCGCAACACTCCCTTTCGTCCTCATTACGCCGGCGAGAAACGAAGCGAAGTATATCGGACTGACGCTTCGTTCGATGGTGGCGCAAACCTGTAAGCCGCTGCGGTGGGTCATCGTCAGCGACGGATCGACGGACGGGACGGACGACATCGTTCGCGGCTATTCGTCCGACCATCCCTGGATTGAACTGCTGCGCATGCCTGAGCGCAAGGAGCGGCATTTTGCGGGGAAGGTTCACGCGTTTCAAGCAGCCTACACACACCTCTCCGTGCTGGATTTTGAGGTCGTCGGCAACCTGGATGGCGACGTTTCGTTCGAGCCGGATCACTTCGAATATCTCGTGGGACAAATGGCAGAGCACCCCGAGCTGGGAGTCGCAGGTGCGCCGTTTCGCGAAGGCAGCTTTCAGTATGACTTCCGATTCAGCAACATCGAGAACGTGTGGGGCGGATGCCAGCTTTTCCGCCGCCGGTGCTTTGAGGATATCGGCGGCTACATGCCCCTGAAAGGCGGCTGCATCGACCACGTGGCGGTGCTGAGCGCGCGCCAGCGTGGATGGCAGACGCGCACGTTCCCGGAGAGGGTTTGCCTGCACCATCGGCCGATGGGGACGGCGCTGCATGGAGGCCTGAAAGCAAAGTTCCGGCTGGGAGCGAAAGATTATTCAGTGGGGAATCATCCGGTGTGGCAGATAGCCCGCAGCCTGTATCAGACGACCAAGCCACCGTACTTGTTTGGCGGCATCGCCCTCGGCGCAGGGTATGCCTGGTCCGCTATCCGCCGCTCCAGTGTTCCAGTTCCGCGCGAACTGGTTCACTTCGTGCGACGCGAACAGATGGGCCGCCTGAGAAGATTCTTCACCCGCTCGAACTCCGTGCCGCGCTCCGCCACGCGCCAGGTACCAAACTGCTGATCCCCACCCCGCATCCAGCAGGTTCTCCATGTCTAGTCAGCTACCGCACGTCACGGTGTGTATCTGCGCCTACCAGCGTCCCGAGTTACTCCGGCGGACTCTGGAGGCGGTGCGCGTGCAGGAAACCGGGGGGCTGTTCACCTACTCCGTCGTGGTAACCGACAACGATGCAGCGGAGAGCAGCAGGGCGGTCGTCGAGGAGATAGGCGCGCGCAGCGCGATACCGGTGCGGTACTTTGTGGAGCCGCGACAAAACATCGCCTGCGCGCGCAACACCGCAGTTCGCCATGCAACGGGCGACTTTGTGGCTTTTGTCGACGATGATGAACTGCCGGTACGGGAATGGCTGCAGAGGCTTTTCGTGACGTGTACCAGCTGCCAGGCAGACGGTGTGCTGGGCCCGGTACCGCCGCACTTCGATGAAGGCACGCCGTCATGGGTGGTCAAGAGCCGGCTGTATGAGCGGCCCGTCCATCCGACCGGCATGGTTCTGCCGTGGAGAGAATGCCGCACCGGCAACGTTCTTCTGAAGCAATCGTTGTTCGCAGGAGATGATGAACCATTCAATCCCGCATGCCTGTCCGGCGAAGACCAGGATTTCTTCCGACGCAAGATCGCCCAGGGGCACACATTCATCTGGTGCCACGAGGCTCCCGCCTACGAAGTGGTACCGCCGGTGCGCTGGCGGCGCGGGTTCATTGTCCGGCGCGGCGTCATGCGTGGAGTCTTTGCGCAGCGCAATCATGGACTGCAGCCACTGCGCGTACTGCAGGCACTGATCTCCGTTCCGCTTTACACGGCGGTGCTTCCGTTTGCGCTGATCCTCGGGCAGGCAGTCTTCATGAAGTGCGCATTCAAACTTTCCTACCACGCAGGCCGGCTCTGCGGACTGGTGGGATTCAATCCTGTTCAGCAACCCTACGTCACCTCCTAAGGAGCGGCACGATGCTTGCGGAAATGACGATGACAGAACCAAAAACTGACGGGCGCCTGGCGTGCTGCGATTCCGGCGTGTGGGTAAGCGGACGCCTGGTCAGGATCGCCCATCTCGACCTGGACAAATATGAAGCGGTTCGGGAGCCGGAAGCGGTCATCGCGGAATTGCGCAAGATGCGGCAACGCATTGACATCTTCACGTTCATCCAGGTGATGGCGAACCGGGACGAGACGTTCAGCTATCCGATGGAGATGGACAACCTTGCCATCCTGCCGGTCTCGACATTCGAGCGGTGGTGGAACGAGCAGATTCGCTCGTATCCACGAAACAGGGCGCGTCAGGCAGAAAAGCGGGGCGTCGTGATCCGGGAAGCGGAGTTCGATGACGCGCTGGCAGAAGGGATCTGGCAGGTCTACAACGAAACAAAAGTGCGGCAGGGCCGCCGCAACCGCCATTACGGCAAAGATCTGGAGACGGTCCGGCGCGAGTCGGCAACGTATCTGGACCGCAGCCTGTTCATAGCAGCTCATCTCGAAGGAAAGGTCATCGGATTCGTGAAGATGGTCTTCGACCGGGACGGCGTTCAGGCGAGCCTGATGAACATTGCCGCCATGGTTTGCCATCGCGATAAGGCGACCACCAACGCGCTGCTCGCTCATGCGGTTCGGGCATGCGCCGACCGAGGTATCCCGTACCTGATGTATCAGAACTACGAGTACGGGGACCGAGGCCCGGACAGCATGACGAAGTTCAAGGAGATTAACGGGTTCGAACGCGTTAATCTGCCGCGGTATTACGTACCGCTCACACCTCTGGGAAGAGCAGCGCTGAAATTCGGATTACACCACGGTCTTAGCCACCTTCTCCCCAAATCAGTCAGAACCAAAGCCAGAATGTGGCGAGCGGCCTGGTACACCCGCAGGATGGGGACCGAAGCCGGACTCTCCTGAGAAAGCGACCATGCCGGGTCTTGCAGGTATCATCACAAAAATGCCGCGCGGACGCGCTGAGGCGGAGTTGTCCCGCATGCTCAGCACGCTGCGCCACGAGGCGTCCTATTCCATCGGGAAGTGGGTGGACGAGGACTGCGGCGTGTATGTGGGCTGGTCGGCGCGCGCCGGAGCCTTCGATCAGGGAATGCCGCTGCGCAACGAGCGCGGCGACATGGTTCTCGCGTTCGCAGGCGAGGAATACCCCGATCCCGAATTGCGGGCGCAGCTAAAGCAACGCGGCCATGACTTCGATCCAGAGGGACCGTCGTATTTGGTTCACACGGCCGAGGAGTTCGCGGAGTTCCCCAAAAACCTGAACGGGCGCTTCCATGGAATCCTGATCGACACCAAAGCCTCGGGAGGTATGTTGTTCAACGACCGCTACGGCATGCAGCGGCTCTACATTCACGAAGCGCCCGAGGGCCTGTACTTTGCCGCCGAAGCAAAGGCGATTTTGGCAGTGCTTCCGGAGCTGCGCCGTATCGATGAGCGGAGCCTGGGCGAATTTGTTTCGTGCAGCTGCGTTCTGGAAAACAGAACGCTGTTTCAGGGAATTGAGGCACTGCCTCCCGGCTCTGCGTGGCGATTCCAGCGCGGCGAGGTACAGTCGAAGAGCAAGTACTTCCTGCCATCGGAATGGGAAGACCAGGGACCGCTCGACCCGCAGGAGTATTACGAGCAGGTGCGACAGGTCTTCTCCCGCAACCTGCCGCGGTATTTTGACGGACCGCAGCGTGTGGCCATGTCGGTGACCGGAGGCCTGGACACGCGGATGATCCTGGCGTGGGCGAAGAATCAGTCCGAGCCGCTTCCCAGCTACACGTTTGGCGGCCCGTATCGCGAGTGCGGTGATGTAAAGATTGGGCGGGAGGTAGCGCAGGCCTGCGGAATGCCCCATCAGGTCATTCCCGTCGGCACGGAGTTCCTCACGCAGTTTGCCCGGTATGCCGAACGGGCGGTCTTCCTCAGCGACGGATGCGTGGGAGTCAATCGCGCAGCGGATCTGTACGTCAACGAGGTTGCTGCGAAAATCGCGCCGGTGCGCATGACCGGCAATTACGGCAGCGAGATCCTTCGCCACCTGCGCGCCTTCAAGCCGGTCGATCCGATGCCGGGCGTGTTCCTGCCGGAAATGCTGTCGCAGATTGAACGCGCCAAGCAGACCTACAGTGGATTATTTGACGGCCACGCAGTATCATTCACGGCATTCCGGCAGGCGCCGTGGTACCAATACAGCCTGCTGTCGCTGGAACAGACGCAGCTTGCGGTTCGATCGCCGTTTCTGGACAACGACCTGGTGCGCACCGCATTCCGGAAGAAGAACTCGGGCGTGGTGAAAAGCGATCTGTTCGAAGAAAGCGACGAGTGCACGCGGCTGATCGCCGATGGCAGTCCGGATCTGCACCGTATTCCAACCGACCGCGGGCTCGGCGGCGATGGCAACTGGACAGCCGCGCTGCAACGGGCATGGCTGGAGTTTACGTTCAAGGCGGAATACGCCTATGACTATGGCATGCCTCAGTGGCTGGCAAGAACTGATCACGCGCTGTCCGCATTCCAGCTGGAAAGGCTCTTCCTGGGACGCCACAAGTTCTGCCATTACCGCGTCTGGTACCGGGATCAGCTGGCTGCTTATGTGCGGGCAGTTTTGCTGGACGACCGAAGCCTCTCCCGGCCTTACGTGAACGGGAAGGCGTTGGAATTGATGGTGAAGCGACACATTAAGGGCGATCGCAACTACACCACTGAAATTACAAAGCTGCTCACTCTGGAACTGATCCATCGCGTGTTCGTGGAACACGACTAAGCAATCCCGCTAACCGCTTCCTTTTTGCCATGCACGCTGCCGCGCTGATCCTGACGATTTTGTTTTCTCTGTGGCTGGTCGTGCGCGATTGCCGTAAGCGACGCTCCGTCAGTGCCGCGGTCTGGATACCGATTGCTCTCTTGCTGATCCTCGGTTCGCGGCCTGTGTCGTTGTGGATGACTGGCGGACAAGTTGTCGTCAATGAGATGGGGAATGAAGTCGCGACCAGTCCCTACGATCAGATCTTTCACCTGCTCATTCTGACCAGTTCTGTGGCCATTGCCACTGCGCGCCACTTCAAATGGACGAAGCTGCTGTCGGGAAACAAAGCGCTGGTCCTCTTCTATTTGTTCTTTTTCGCCAGCGTACTCTGGTCCGGAGATCCGGAGGGTTCCCTGAAACGGGTCATCAAAGACAGCGGGCTGCTGTACGTGGGCGCATTGCTGTTCACCGAGCGCGACCCGCTACTTTCGATTCGGTCAGTTTACTTCCGCTGTGCCGCCATTCTGATTCCTGTTTCCGTCGTCTTCATCAAGTTTTTCCCCGACTATGCGCGCGCCTATACCGTAGCGGGGGAGATTATGGTCACCGGCGTGACGACTCAGAAGAACTCGTTGGGGGAAATTGTTCTGATCTTTACGCTCATGCTCCTGTGGGACAGCGCGGAGAGCATGCGCCAGGGCTCGCGCCTGTACTGGAAGCGGATGCCGTGGGATCGGCTTATCCTGATCGCGATGGGCATGTGGCTGCTGTATGAGTCGCAGAGCAAGACGGCACTGCTCTGCATTATCGTCGGCTCCACTCTACTCCTGCGAATCGGCAAGTTCGCATCGCGAGCTGCAAATCGGTTGGTGCTGACCTCCGCGCTGGCGCTTCCCTTCCTTATCTTGTTTTCGCAGCGATTCAGTTCGGTCATCGCTCCGGTGGTTGAGGCGCTCGGCAGAAATATGACTTTCACTGGGCGGACCGACATATGGCAGCACATCACCCTGAAGACCGTGAATCCGCTGATCGGCGCAGGCTTCTGGAATTTCTGGGGAGGACCGGGCGGATACGCCATCAGCCTCGAGATGCACACACCGGTTCCGAATGCCCACTGCGGTTACTACGACATGTACATCGATGGCGGCTTTATCGGGATTGCTCTGCTCTTTAGCTTGCTTTTGTTCAGCGGGCTTTACATATGCAGGCAAATGGAGAAGAAGACTGCCGATGCGGACCGGTTCCACCGAATCCGCCTGGCGTTTCTCGTCGTCGCGATCATCTATAACCTCTCGGAAACGACCTGGGGACGGATCGGGCCAATGTGGCTGACGACGCTGCTGATGATCGTCGAATATCCGCGACCGCTTAGGCCGGTGACGGTTCGAGCCCGCGCCAGCAACCGCCCTGAGGTTTTCGCAACACCCGAGGAAGTCTGTGCACATCTCTGAATCGGTGGATCGCCCCGGCAGTCTGGTGGTCCGTCCCCGCATGAATTTTCGGCCGAAAAGCACGCTGATCGTGGCGGGATTGCTGATGGTCTGCCTTCATGCAGCGCTGCTGTTCCTTGTGATTCCGCATTTCAAGGGCGGCTCGGCGGCTCCGGTTAATCTGCAGGGCAGCCCGGACGAGTACGATCAGCTGGCGATTAACCTCGTATCCGGTCATGGCTACCGTTTTTATCCGGACACAGCGAGAACGGCGATGCGCGAGCCTGGGTATCCGCTGTTCCTCGCGGGCATCTTTGAGCTGTTCGGCACCGGGTACGCCGCTGGGAGGGTCTGCAACCTGCTGCTGGCTTTTGGCACCGCGGGCATGATGGCGCCGCTCGCTCGAAGGCTCATACCGGCGGGCGCGAGCCGGTTTCCCTATGTTTACTGGCTGCCGTCCCTCCTGTATTTGGTTCACCCAGGAACAATCGTGGCGGAGAGCCGGGCCGGCGTGGAGATTCCTTTTGCATTTCTGCTTGTCTGCCTGATGTGGCTGATTTGCAGGGCAGTGGAACTCAGAAACACCTGGTATTACGCAACCGCCGGCCTGGTACTGGGAGTAACGGTGCTGATGCGCAGCACGCCCATCCTTTTTCCGCTGTTTCTGCTCGGGTACCTGCTGATCCGCAACAGCGCCGCGAGCCGGGCGCGCACGCTGGTGATCCAAGTCGCCGTGATGATGCTCACCTGCTTTGCCGTTCTCAGCCCCTGGATAGCGAGAAACTTCGCCCTCACAGGACAATTTATTCCGACGGCCGACGTGCTGGGAGTATCAGCACAGGCCGGACAGTACATCAATGAGCATCTGTTCGATGGAAAGCCATTCTGGCTGCTGGACCGGGAGGCCGCGCGCGAGCGAGACAGCATTGCTCTGCGGGCAGGCTACAAGTTTGAAGACGGAGCACAGGGTTATTACCAGACGTTTTACAAAACCAGCGATGAACTGGCGTTTTCTCACGAGCTGGCGCATATGGTGACGCGGAAATACGAAGGTCATCCCTGGCTGTTCGTGAGGACTGTTGGGCAGAACCTGTTCAACTTTTGGTTTGCGGGCAAGGTCTGGGCGACAACGGCGATCAACGCCGTCATTCAGATTCCGTACTTGCTGTTCGCCGTGGTCGGCTTCCGCTATGCGCGGCGCGGGGAAGGAAGCCACGTTGCCGGCATTCTGGCGCTCTTTATTGCCTACATGATGGCTGTTCATGCTCCCGTCCTTGCACAGGCGCGTTACAGTGTCCCGCTGATCCCGTTATTGTCACTGCTGTCCGGTGTCGGAGTACTGACTGCGTGTGTGCAAGTGCGCTCCGCGCGGACGATGCACAGCGCGGAACCCGCGGCGCCCGCAACAGCGATGCATTCGTAAGTAGCTCCGCGACTTCAGATATCACAGCTCATGTTATTCAACTCCATTGAATTCGCATTCTTCTTCCCCGTGGTGACGGCGGTTTATTTCCTGCTGCCTCAGCGGTGGAGAACGCTGTGGCTACTGGCGGCAAGCTGTGTGTTCTACATGGCCTTTATCCCGGCCTATATCTCGATCTTACTGGTGACGATTCTGATCGACTATGTCGCCGGGATGTATATTGAGAAATCGACCGGCCGAAGGCGACGGTGGCTGCTGGGCATCAGCATCGCATCAACGTGTGTGGTGTTGGGCGTTTTCAAGTACCTGGACTTTGTCGCCAATAGCTGGGTGGGTTTGGCGGGATGGTTCGGATGGCACTTGCCGCAGGTGGTGACTGGGGTCATCTTGCCGATCGGGTTATCGTTCCACACGTTTCAGAGTTTGAGTTATGTAGTCGAAGTCTATCGCGGGAATCAGAAGGCGGAACGGAACTTCGTGGTGTATGCGACTTACGTGATGTTCTTTCCACAGTTAGTGGCGGGGCC
>DATGJK010000417.1:0-7438 GCA_035295245.1 Acidobacteriaceae bacterium | reverse complement strand
GACGATTCTCTACGCGATCCCGACGGAAATCTCGTACCTCATCGGCCCCGCCGCCGCCTGGCTGCCGGAGAACCGGCCCGTCTCGCTGGTGATCGTCTTCATCATGGTGGGCGGCATCACACTGTCCGCGCTGCGCGGGCTCGAACTCGGTAAGTGGATCCACAACACCGGCGGCATCGCGATTCTCATCGTCTTCGCCGCGCTGATTCTTCTGCCGCTGTGGGTTGCCGCGCACCACCAGCCTGTCCGCTATACACCGTTCTCCGTAGCCGCGCCGCCATTCACACTGCGTACGCTGGCGCTCTTTGGCCAGATGTTGTTCGGCGCGCTCTGCGGCCTCGAATACATCGCCATTCTCGCGGGAGAAAGCCGCGATCCCGAGCGCACCATTGGTCAGTCTGTGATCGCATCCTCGCCGGTCATCTGTGCCATGTTTATCCTCGGCACCGCGAGCATCGTGGCGCTGGTGCCGCGCGGCCGCATCGACTTCATCGCTCCCATCCCGCAGGCCATGCGGATCACGCTGGGCGAAACCGGCATCGGCAATCTCGCCGCGATGATTGTGATCGTACTGCTGCAGTTCCGTCTGCTGGGCGCGACCAGCTACCTCTTCACCGGAGTCACGCGTCTGCCGATGGCCTGCGGCTGGAATCATCTGGTGCCCGCATGGTTCACGCGCCTGCATCCGCGACGGCGCACGCCCACCAACTCCATCCTCTGCACGGCCGGACTGGTGATCGCGCTCATTCTCGCGGCGGGCGCCGGCGTGCACGCTCAGGAAGCGTACCAACTGCTCACCAACGCCAGCCTGACGCACTATGAGGTGGCGTATCTTGTCATGTTCGCCGTGCCGCTCGCCGGAGCCGCCGCGCTCCGCCGCAGCCTGCCGCGCTGGTTGCGCTGGACCTCCGCCGCCGGCTTCGTCTCAACACTCTTCAGCCTTCTCATTTCCGCGTACCCGTTCGTTAACGTAGTGAGTGCACGCAGTTATGCGACGAAGATTCTCGTCACCATCGTCCTGAGTAATTGCCTCGCGCTCGGCTTTTATACGCTTCGCACCCGCTCCGCCGCGCTGAAGGCGAAGACGGCTCTCTCCGACGCTGCCTGAGTTTCTGCGGCCTTAAGTCGTGGCCGTTTTAGGCGTATCTGGAAAACCTCTGCAGCCCCGTGCACAAACCGGAGTTGGTAGAGGCAAAGCTGTGCCGCACGATTGCGCATCGGGCAGAATTCCAATGTGATCCAGATCAACAGGGCTTTTTGCCGAAGCATCCTACCCGCAGGTACGTCTCTGGAGGCTTCCTCTCATGCGTGCAGTACTGCGCCCCGCCTTATTCTGTGCGACTGCCTTCACCCTCAGCCTTGTTCTGGCAAGTTGCGGCTCTACCTCGAATCCAATGGTCAGCAACACGACCGGCAATTCCGGAACCGGACCTGTTCCCACGGTCTCTGCGCTCGCCGTCGAAATCAATGGCGTCGCTCCCAATCGCAAGCAGGAAGTGCAGTTCAGCGAAGCGATGAATCCGGATACCCTCAACGCGAAAACGTTCCTCGTCACCGACGCGGGCGGCAATCACGTAACCGGAACCGTTTCGTATGATCCCGACTACAACGTGGCGATGTTCCAGCCCACGCCCGCCCTGGAGGACAACACGCAGTACACCGCGACCATCACCACCGGCGCGCAGTCGGTGGGCGGCATGTCGCTGGCTGCGAATTACTCGTACTCCTTCACGACCCGCGCGGATACCGACAGTTCGCCCATCACCGTGCAGAACGTCAGCCCATTCCCTGACGAGGACTGCGTCAGCCCGACAACCGCCATCACCATCACCTTCAACGAAGCGCCCGACGCCAGCACCGTTACGACGAGCAACATCGTGGTCACCGACGGCAGCGGCAATAAAATCCCGGTTACTCTGTCGACGACGATTTCCACCACGCAGGTGGTCGTCACCCCCAAATCGGCGCTCCCCTCCGGCTCCATCACCGTGACGGTGAGCAATATTGGGGACCTGGCCGATGTGCTCATGCAGCAGCCGTTCACCTGGACCTTCTCGACGGCCTGCAACACCGGCGGAGGCGGCGGTACGGGGTCGGGACCGAACACCGCGTTTGTTTACGTCTCCACGAATACGCCCAGTACTCCCGCGTCCAACACCAACTCAACGAACATCTATGGCTGGGCGGTTCTGGCCGATGGAACCCTGACGCCGGTCATCGGCTCGCCGTTCAACAGTAACACTACAAATTACATCGGCGTCGCCCAGAACTTCCTCTTCGGCGCGGATGCCGGCGGCGAAAGCATCACCGCATGGACGATTGATTCCAGTGGCGCGCTGACCAGCCCGAACACCAGCCCGACGCCATGGGCCGGGACTGCGACCGAAGGGCCCTTCGACGTCTCCTTCGATACGATGCAGAAGGACCTCTATGCCAACTATTCGGAGAACGGCACATATCAGGCCTACACCATTGGCACGAACGGAAGCCTGAGCTTCATCAACTACGTTGGCGCCGATGAGTCCTCGTCCTGGATGTCGTTCACATCGAACGATACGTTTGGTATCCAGTCGGCCTGTTATCACGGCGATCCCGGTATTTACGTCTATCGCCGCAATGCTGATGGCTCGCTCAGCAATCCGTCCTACTCAGGACCGCCTCCGCAACCTTCCGGCATGGAGACCACGTACTGCCCGTGGGGTGCGGCGGCTCTGGGCACCAACAATGTGATCATCGCTGAGCAGCCTACGAACGACATCTCACCCACCGGACCTTATCAATTGGTGAACTTTACCATTGCCGCTGACGGAACCATCTCCACCAGCGACACCGCCAGCAGTGCGCCGACGGTTACCGTGGGCGATGTGAACGACTATCGATTCGATTCCACGCAAACATGGCTCGCCGTTGGTGGCGCAACGGGTATCCAGCTCTTCCACTGGGCGAATGGCAAGCTCACCTCCAGCGGAACGTCCTCCGTCCCCAATGGCGTCAGCTTCGTGCGCTGGGATGATGCCGGTCACCTGTTCGCGTTGTCCAGCAAATATGGCGCGCCGACGGCACTTTATGTCTTCACTGTGGTCAACGGGGTCCTCACTCCTGCCCCAGATTCGCCGGTTCCCGTCCCGGGTCAGGGATACGGACTGGCGGTGAAGCCGCTGTCCTGACCTTCTGCAGGCTATCTCTCTCGTTGTGGATGCCCGGCGCACTCGCAGGTTCGACCGCGGGTGCGCCGGGCAATTTGCGCTAGCGCCGCGGCGTCTCGCGCGGCCGCTCTGACGCGCTGTAGAAGTCCTCGAACAAGCGGTTCACCGTGCCGTAGCATTCGCAGGCCACCTGCTTCAGGCGCTCGTGATCGAGGATCTGGATTTGCCCACGCCGGTAGGAGATCAGCTTGCGGCGCCGCAGTGTTCCGGCGGCCAGCGTCACCGTCGTGCGACGCGCTCCGAGGATATCCGCCAGGAAAACCTGGCTGAGCAGGATGTGGTTCGTCCCGGTCAGGTCGTGCGCGGTCACCAGCCAGCGCGCCAGTCGCTGCTCGGCGTCGTGCAGCCGGTTGCACGCGGCGTTCTGGGAAAGAATCATGCTGCAGCGCTGCGCGCAGCGCAGCACCATCTGCCGAAGCGGGTCGGCACGCTGCATTTCTTTTTGCAACTCCGCGAAAGGGATGCGCAGAGCCCGCGTTTCCATCTGCACGATGCACCGCGAAGGCCCCTGCGTGCTTCCGCCCAGCAGGTGAAAGCAGGGCACCACGCCTTCGCTGCCCCACAGCGCGATCTCGGCGCTGCGGCCGTCGGACATAGAGACCATCTTCGAAGCCAGTCCCGAGGTAATGAACCAGGCATAACGAGGAACCCCCTCAGCTTCGAACAGGACCGTACCCGCAGGAAGAACGACTTCCTCGAGGCGGGCAACGAACGACGCCCGGTAAGGCTGGGGGAGAGATTCGAGAAGCAAATTGGTGTTCCGCTGTTGGCCCATATCCTCCCTAACTCCTCAGTAAGCAGACCTCGGCCCTGTACCTCGGCAAAGTGCCTGATTACCGAAGAAATCCGGGACGTTTGATTTGCGGATTATATGAACTCAAGCCGGATTTTTGTGTTCGCTATTAAACAGACAGGCTCGGAATTGGACCAAACCCGTGGGTTAAATCCGGACGCAGCCCCGCGCGTCCCGGAGCCAGATTTTTCTGTTGCATTTTTTGGACCGGACGGCCGGGAAGGCCAAATTTTCAGATCGTCGCGAGCGGTTGCGATGCCGTGAAACAGGAGCGCGTAAATACCGAATTTAAGGGGGCAAAGTCAAGGGGCGGCGGCTCCCCTGGCATGACATGGCGCAAAGCCAAATTCCTGCTCGGCGGCAACGAATGCGCGCTGGAACGTTATTGCACGGCAGGGGGTCCTGATTTGCTCAGCAACAGCAACAGGCGCTCGAGGCAACCCGGGCTAATGAGCGTGGCCGGAGTGGTCGTGATGCGAGTGAATTTCCTCGACCGGCTGCAGGCAACCGTGGGCCGTCTCGCACACCACATGCTCAAACTGCAAGGTGGTGTGATGGATGCGGAAGCGCTCGCGCAGCACGCCGTTGATGCGGTCGAGGATGAGATTGCTCTCGCTGGGCGGAATGTCCGCGATGGTCACGTGGCTGGCCAGCGCATGCGAGTTCGACCCGAGACTCCAGATGTGCAGATCGTGTACGTCCTCCACGCCATCGATTTGCTCGAGGGTTTCGCGAATCTCGGCAAGCGACAGGCCGCGCGGCATGCCTTCCAGCAGGATGTTCAGGGTCTCGCGCATGATCGAAAGCGACGACCACAGGATGAGCGCCGCGATACCCAGCGAGAGCGCCGGGTCAATCCAGTTCTTCCCCGTCAGAGCGATGACTGCGCCGCCCACGATGACGGCCGCAGTCGAAAGCGTGTCGCCGAGCATGTGGATGAACACGCTGCGGATGTTCACATCGTGGCTTACCCGCCACAGCGCCGCAGCCATGGCGCCGTTCAGCAGCACGCCCGCTGCCGCGACCGCCATCATGATGTGCGGCTCAACCTGCGCCGGGCGGCGGAACCGCTCAACCGCTTCCCACGCGATCCAGCCGGCAATGACGATCAGCATGAGCGCGTTCAGGAAGGCGGCCAGCACCCCCGCGCGCTGATAGCCGAAGGTCTTCCGGTCGGTGGCTGGACGTGTCTGGAACCAGACAGCCACAAAGGAGAGCCCGACGGCCAGCGCATCCGATGAGTTGTGTCCGGCTTCGGAAACCAGAGCCAGCGAGTGCGCCCGCAGCCCGGCAATCAGGGTAATCAGCACGTACCCGATGGTTGCGATCAGAGAGAGGCGCAGCACCCGCTTCATCGCAGCCGTTGTGGCGCCGTGAACATGCATAGCTAAGACGAGTTTAGAACGTTAGTCGCGACGCGGAAGCTGAGTCACGCTGGCCGGTCCCCGCGGCTTTCTGCCGTGCGCGGTCCGCTCGAGGGGCACCGAGCGCGCCGTCAGGCGCAGCCCGCTCCAGTTCTCTGCCAGTACGATGCTGTTCTCCGGGCGGCGGACGTCATAGCGCACCGAACATGGGAAGCCCAGCCGCAGGTCGTCAGGCTTCAGGTTGTCGCGCAGGGCGGTCACATCCTGGGAACACTCGTACTCCACCCCGCCGATCTCGTAGTTATAGGAGATGAACCGGATTCCCCGGTCCTGGGTGTCCGGCTCTGCTTCGGCGATATCCAGGATGGTCCCGTCGATGATCCGCCCGGACCGCACCAGCTGCGCTCGGCGCTCGCGCTCGATCTCCTCCGGAGTCGGCTTGCGGCGCAGCTTCAGCCAAGCCACCGCGCCGCCGACAGCGGCGACACACACGGCAACCGTTCCAAAGACGTGAGGATCGCGCAGGCTGACCATCCGGTGCCCCCGGTGAACCTAAGGTTATTGGGAATGACGAGCGTTGATACTCGCAGGATAGCGCAGAACCATGTGAATCTTCAGTTTCTTCCGGGCCAAATTCTCGCTGCAATGCCCCTTTCGTTCGCTGCGCTATACTCGGCTTAGACATGTCGATTCGAAGCCTCGCAGCGACGGCCGCCTCCGGCGGTCGTTTTTCCTTCAGCGCGAAACCCTCGTCAACGACCCATCGACCGCGCGTCCGTTCCACGACGGTGGTCTGCGTGCGGCGGAACGGAAGCGTCGTGATGGCGGCTGACGGCCAGGTGACGATGGGCGAGGCGGTCTTCAAGCACACCGCCCGCAAGATCCGCCGGCTCTACCAGGACAAGATCCTCGCCGGGTTTGCCGGATCGACCGCCGATGCCTTTTCTCTCTTCAGCCGCTTTGAAAGCAAGCTGGAGCAATACGCCGGCAATATCGGCCGGGCCGCCGTGGAACTGGCCAAGGACTGGCGTACCGACAAAATGCTGCGCAGCCTCGAGGCGCTCCTTGTCGTCGCGGATGTGAACCAGACGTTCCTGATCAGCGGCTCCGGCGACGTCATCGAGCCGGACGAGGGCATCGCGGCCATCGGCAGCGGCGGCTCCTACGCCCAGGCCGCGGCGCGCGCCCTGATCGAAAACACCCAGCTTTCCGCCCGCGATATCGCAGAAAAATCGCTTCGCATCGCCGGCCAGATCTGCATCTACACGAACGACCAAATCACGATCGAAGAACTGAGCGCGTAGCAGTAGAAAGCTTTGCAGCACGGCACGACTTCATTCGTGCCGCAAGAAAGGTCCAACAAGCGGGGCTAAAGCCCCTGAGTCAATGACATGGCCATCTATCTGCCCGGAACCGCCGAAGAACAGGAACTTTCACTGGAAGAGCTCACCCCGCGGGAAATTGTCGCTGAGCTCGACAAATACGTCGTTGGACAAAAGGCCGCCAAGCGTGCCGTCGCCATTGCTCTGCGCAACCGCATGCGCCGCCAGAAGCTCTCGCCGGAGCTGGCCGACGAGATCATGCCAAAAAACATCATCATGATTGGGCCCACGGGCGTGGGCAAAACCGAGATCGCCCGCCGCCTGGCACGGCTGACCAACTCGCCCTTTCTCAAGATCGAGGCGTCGAAGTTCACCGAGGTCGGCTACGTTGGCCGCGACGTGGATTCGATCGTCCGCGACCTGGTTGAGATCGCCATCGACATGGTCCGCGAGGAGAAGCTCGAGGAAGTTGAGGACCGCGCTGAGCTGAATGCCGAGGAGCGGCTGCTCGATGTCCTGCTGCCTCCTCCAGCGCAGCCGGCCGCGGGCACAACGCCCGCCGGCGATGGAAAAACCATCACCCTTCCCCCGCCCGGAGGCGACTCCCACAATCGCACCCGCGAAAAGCTGCGCCAGCAGTTCCGCGAGGGCAAGCTGGACGAGAAGATGGTGGAGATCGATGTCCGGGAGAAGAGCACACCGTCGTTCGAGATCATCTCGAACCAGGGCGTCGAGGAGATGGACGTCAATCTC
>DATGJK010000416.1:0-3965 GCA_035295245.1 Acidobacteriaceae bacterium | reverse complement strand
AAAAATCGTTGGGAACATCAGCGACATGAAGAAGCTGGTCACGAACAGGCACCACAGCCCCGCCCATCCCGGATGCGCGACCGCAAACCCCGCAAGCGCTGTGTTCACCACCGCGTAAATCCCCATCAGCACGTTGGGGCGCACCCGCTTCATCAGCCACGCGGAGAAGAATCGCCCCACCGCAAAAGCCGCCAGCGTTCCCGTGAGAAAATAACCCGCCACTCGCTCCGGCGCGCCCGCGTACTGCTGCGCGTACTGGATGAAGTAGCTCCACGTTCCGACCTGCGCGCCCACGTACAGGAACTGGGCGATCACCGCGGCGATGAAGTGGACGCGCAGCAGGCGTCCCGGGCCTGCCAGCTCTACGTCCGGCGTGTGCTGCTCGGTTCCCACTGCCGGGAATTTCGTCCGCGCCACCAGGATCGCCCAAAAGAAAACCACGGCCGCCAGCACAATGTACGGATGCACAACGCGCAGAATCTCCGACTTCAGATACGCCTGGTATTGATGCTGCGCCTGCAGCGCGGCCACCTGATCCGGCCGGAGTTCGATCCCGGAGAAGATAAAGACCGTCCCCAGAAACGCGCCGGTGATCGATCCCAGCGGATTAAACGCCTGCGCCAGGTTCAGCCGCCGCTCTGAGGTCCGCGGGTCGCCCATTTCCGCGATGAACGGGTTCGACGAGCTCTCCAGAAACGACAGACCGCTCGCGATGACAAACAGCGCGATCAGGAAGTAGCTGTAGCGGTCGGCCAGCGCGGCCGGCCAGAAGAGCAGCGCTCCGGTGCCGAACAGGCACAGTCCCGTCAGTATGCCGGCTTTGTACCCCGCCTTGCGCGTGACCATGCTCGCCGGCAGAGCGAAGCAAAAGTACCCAATGTAGAACGCAAACTGCACCAGCCCGGCCCGCATCCGCCCAATCGCGAACGACGTCATGAATTGCCGGATCAGGATGTCGTTCAGGTTGTTGGGAATCGCCCAGAGGAAGAACAGGGCGCTGACCACAACAAACGTCGTGAGCTGCCCCGCCGGGATCAGCCGCGGCGGACGCTGCGCATCGCCGGCCTCAAGGCGCGAACCGGCGGAACTGTGTACAGGAACGGTCAAGGGCGCTCCTTTGGTTCGAGGTTATAGGCACGCGCGGCATTGCGCCGGAAAAGCGCGTCGCGCTCGTCTGCGGAAAGCGGCGCAGCCAGGCGCTCCACCGTCTCCACCCATCCCGCATAGGTCGTCGCCACCCGGCACACCGGCCAGTCGGAGCCGAACATCGTACGCGCCGGCGTGAACGCCTCCAGCGCAATCTCCAGGTAAGGACGAATCTGCTCGTACGTCCAGCTTTTGTAATCGGCCTCCGTGACCACGCCGGAGAGCTTGCAGGCGACATTCGGCCGCCGCGCCAGCTCCCGCATGTGCGTCGCCCATGGCTCAACGGCGCCGCTTCGGATCGCCGGCTTCGCGATGTGGTCCAGCACGAACACCTGGTTTGGATGTCGATCCACCAGAGCGATGGCCCCCGGCAGCTGGTCATGAAAAATCAGAATGTCATACGTCAGGTTGTGCTCGCGCAGCCGGGCAAGACCCGCGTTGAAGTCCCGCCGTTCCATATACGCCACCGGTTCGGCCTGCAGAACATGCCGCAACCCCTTCAGTCCCGGCCGCGCCGCGTATTCCTCCAGCAGCTTGCCGATCGCTGGATCCACCAGCGGCAGCCACCCCACCACTCCGGCGATCCATGGATTCGCAGCGGCGTGCTCCAGCAGGAACTCCGTTTCCTCAATGCTCTGCCGCGCCTGCACCGAAACCACTGCGTCGATCCCCGCGCTGCGAATCTCCGCCTGCAGATCGCCAGGCAGAAAGTCCCGCCGGATCGACGCCATTGCCTCGTCGATCCAGCCGTATTCCTCGGTCGTATACCTCCAGAAATGGTGATGGGCATCGATGCGCATAGCTCGCGGCCTATTCTACCGGGTGCGCCTTCCAGAGAACGACACCCCGCCGCACACCGGCCCGCGCCGCGGGACGATCAACGCACTAATCGCGATACCCAGCTTCACGTCCGTGCCGAATGGCCAGTAACACCACTTCCTGCTGATCGACGCGGTACAGGACCACATACGCGCCTTTGCCAAACGGGATCACCCACTCCCGGAACTCCGGCGGGAGTTCCTCAACGAGTCGCCCGAGCTCTGGTTGCCGCGCAAGGATCCGCACGCCTCTCCGGATCGCCTGAATGGCGCGTCGGGATGCATCAGGATTGGAGGATGAGAGGAAATCCCGGAGCCGATCGACGTCGAGGAGAGCGCCCCTCGACCACCTTAACGGTGGCATTCGGGCGGGGCGGCGTCTTCACCCGCTTCAAGTTGGGCCAGCCACCGGTCCGCCTCTTCGTCGGACACGTGGAGCCCCGTGGACTGATAATCGTGCCACGCCGCGAGCGCATCGCGATGGTAGCGCTGCCGCTGCTCGTCTCGGTCCACGTACTGCTCAACAGCCTCTCGCACGATCTGTTCGGGCGACACGCCGCGCGCTGCGGCAAGACGCCGCACGATCTCCGACAGGCTTCGGGATGACTCCGCCATTCAAACCTCTGACCATTATCGCGCCTAAAGCTGAAGCCGTTTCATTTCCTGTGTAATCCCGCCAGCTTTGGCAGCAGCGCCCGGAACGCCCGTCCCCGGTGGCTCAGCGTGTGCTTCTCCTCCAGCGGAATTTCCGCCATCGTACGCTGCAGCTCCGGCAGATAGAACAGCGGATCGTACCCGAAGCCGCCCGTCCCCCGCGGCGCAGTCAGAATCTCGCCCTCCACCGACCCATCCGCCGTCACCAGAACCTCGCCACTGCACGCCAGCGCCAGCACGCAGTGATACCTCGCCCGCCTTTGCCTGATCCCTTCCATCCGCGCCAGCAGGCAAAGATTATTGCGCTCGTCCGTCGTGCGCGCCTCAGTCGAATCGAACCCCAGATCCTGCGCATACCGCGCGCTCCTCACCCCAGGCTCCCCGCCAATCGCGTCCACTTCCAGCCCCGAGTCGTCCGCGAGCACGGTTCCGTCCGCGAATCGGCTGTAGTACGCAGCCTTCAGCGACGCATTGCCCGCGAAAGTAGGCTGGTCTTCATGCGGCGCCGGAATTCCCTCGAGATTCGGCAGCGCTTCCACGCGGATACCGCTCGCCTCCGCAGCCACGGCAAAGTCGCGCAGCTTGCCCGGATTCGTCGTCGCGGCCCAGAGTGTCAGCGTCACGGATTCAGTTTAAGCGGCAGGATGCGGCAAGCCGTGCTCTCGCAGATCGTACTCCAGCGGACACCCGTCGCACCGCGCCACTCGCCCGCAGTGCAGCTTGCCCACCTGCACCATCAGCGCATGAAATTCGTTGTAGTGCTGCGCAAGATGGGCCGCGTCCTCGCGTTCCTGCTCCGGCGCGAAGGCCTGCTCCGCCAGCGACTGCACCTCCGCGTACTTCGCCTTCGCCGGAACCAGCCCGTGCCGCGTCGTCACACGCCGCAAATACTCGTCCACCACCATCGCCGGCGCCTGCAGCGCATAGAGCAGGATCGCGTCCGCCGTCTCCGGCCCAACACCGGGCAGCTCCAGCAACTCTGCCCGAACCCCATGCGCGTCGCGCAGAGCCGCGTCGTGCAGCTTCTCCATCCGCCCGTCGTACCGCCCATCCAGAAACGCCACAAAGGCCTTCAGCGCGGCCGCTTTGCGCAGCATGAATCCCGACGGCCGGATCAGCTGGCGCAGTTCGTCTTCCGGAATAGCGCGCAATCCCTCAACCGACAGCGCCCCGCGCTCCTTCAGATTCGCAATCGAGCGCTCTACTGATTTCCACGCCGTGTTCTGCGTCAGGCAAGCCCCGATCACGACTTCAAACGCCGAGTTCGCCGGCCACCACTGCTGCGCTCCCCACAGCGCCACCAGGCGGTCGTACATTGCGCGCAGGCGCTCGGCGCTGGATTTCGCT
>DATGJK010000415.1:0-2342 GCA_035295245.1 Acidobacteriaceae bacterium | reverse complement strand
CGCCGGACTCGAGGGGTACCGGCTCGGCATTCGGTCGTTCTTTCAGAGTTTCAGACATAAGTCTCTCCACGGGTGCTGGATAACTGCTCGGCGGCAAGCTAGCTGGCTTTTTCTTCGTCCAGCGGCTTTGCCATCTTTTCGTGCATAGCTCCTTTAACGGAGCCGGGAATCGCGCTTGCCATCATGCCCTGCATCTTGGTCTTCGCGGATGCGGCATAGACATGATCCTTGCCGGCCAGCAGGGCATCGATGCCCTGGCGGGCAACGTCATCGGGCTGACTTTGCTTCTTGCCCTCGGTGCCGACCTGGGTGTTGTCCATACCGGCGCGATGAAAGAAGTCAGTATCGGTGGGACCGGGCTGCAGCGCAGTCACGGTGACGCCGGTGTCGCGCAGTTCGTAGCGAAGGCTGTGCGCAAAGGACAAATCGAAGGCCTTGCTTGCGGCATAGACGGCTTCGCGGGGAGCGACCATTTCTCCGGCGATGGATGATGTAATAAGAATTCTGCCGGCGCCGCGACTCACCATATCGCGAACCACATATTTTGCAAGGTGAACGACGCCGACGCAGTTCAGTTCGACCAGTTGGAGTTCCTGGTCCAAACTGGTCTCCCAGAACAGCCCGCCCACGCCGATTCCGGCATTGATGCAGGCGATATCGAGCGGTCTGCCGGCCGACTGCACGCGGCGCCAGAGCTGCTCAACGCCCTCACGGGTGGCCAGGTTTGCCTGGACATCTACAATATCCACCCCCATCGACCGCAATTCCGCTGCAACGGAATCGAGGCGCTCGCCGGCCGAACAGACGATGAGATCGTAGCCGCGCCCAGCCAATTCTTTGGCCAGGGAACGGCCAATTCCACTGGAAGCTCCGGTAACCAGAGCAACATTGCCTGCCATGCACACCTCCACAGGCTGGATAAAAAAAGAAATTGTCTCTCTCTATTTTGAGATGCGAGGTGCCGCTCCGGAAAAACCCCGGAGTGAATCAATCTTTCGTACCTGCAGGGCTGGCGCGCTTTGACGTCGCAGCCCATATCTGGAATTCCAGCGCGGGGGCGGTATGTTGCGTGCTGGTGCGGGATAGTACATCCAGCGTGCCGCGGCAGGATCTCTCCATCGATTTGGTGCGCATTCCGGCCGTTCATCGGAGCCGGTTCGTCATGACGGAGGTTCGATTGCAGTAGACGAGACGCGCTGCGTGAGAGAGATCAGCGTTTGGGGCCGAGGAGGGTGCGGGCCTCGGCACGAATCGCCGCTTCCGTGATCGGGATCAGGAAGGTGTTGCCGAACTCGAACTGCACGTTCCCTACCTCATCCGGAGGCACGGAGCGAATCCAGAAAGAGGCACGGCGCACGGGAACGGCACATTTTTCGCCGCCACAGCGGTCGAGGAGCTTGTGGCAGTGCGCATGGAGGTCGAGGCGGCCGTCGCGCAGCGAATCCGGGGAGAACCTGGCGCGCATCCGGATGCGGTATTCGTAAGTGGCCAGGGCAAGCTGCACCGACCGGTCGCGGCAGGTAAGAAGGTTAAGCCGCGCGGTTTGCCACAATGCCGGATGACCCAGTGCGGCCGGTGTTGAGGCAAGGAGGGGGTGCTGGCGGCGAATCCGGCCGAACCGCGGAGAAATGACGAGAATGTCGGACGGGTTTTCGACAACGACGGCGTCAGGATCGAAGCAGCGTACGAGTCTTTCACAGTCAGCAGCGTCGTCGATCATGGGTCGTTCCCGGGAAGTCGATTAAAAGTTTAATCGCAAGTGCGCTGCTCCGCGAAATCGGTCGCGGATGGGGCGAATCCAGCAAAACGTAGAGTGGCCAGGGAGTCAAGGGAAAATGCAAGGACGCGGACAGCAGCCTGGTGGTCACCGGGCGGGAGTGGCCTGGGAGGCGTCAGGATAAGCGGCCGCGGAGAAGGCCGGGAACAGCTTTTGCAGATTTGGATTGTTATGGAGGAAGTCGTCAGGGTAATAGGCCAGGTGCAGGGCGCCTGACTCCTGCAGCTCGCGCATCTCGGCGCTGACGGTTTGGGTGTCGATCGGCTCCTTGCTGTGCCAGCTGACCGTCTGCACCTCGTAAATGGTGCGGCTGGAGCCCTGGGGCGCAGCATTGATCCGCTGTTGCAGCCGGGCCAGCCAGCGCTTGCCGTTACGGGCGTTCTCCATGTCCGGCATGGCCATGACGGCGACCGTATTGTAGTGGGCCAGGAACGCGGGCAGCGACTGGGCATACGAGGCTTCCGACGAGGGCTTCAGAACCGGTTCCGCGAAAAGATTGCGCACCGTGGAGATTTCAGGATTCCAGCGGCGCACGCGGGCGGCAAGCGTGTCCGTAAAGTCGACC
>DATGJK010000414.1:0-7390 GCA_035295245.1 Acidobacteriaceae bacterium | reverse complement strand
CCTGCTCCTGCACATGCCCCCGCTCATCGGCGAGCCTGATGACAAATTCAGCCATGAAAAGGTGCTTTGACCCCGTTTACCGGAACCTGCAGAGAATAGACGCATTCCGGGCCCGAAGCGTTCACCCGGCCGCCGTGGCTAAGTCCAAGGCCAGCGGAAACATAGCCCACGCCGGTCGGCTCCGGCCCAACGCCACTATTCTACGCTGCAATTGCTGACGGCTGAATGAACGAGGCATGCGGTGCAAACGCCTGCATCGATTAGATTTGCAGATCGCATTTTGGGGATTGAGCCGGGTGGCCCATGTCTGGGGTTTTGGAGACATGGGAAGGCGGCGAAAGCGGCTCACTTCCTCGGCGGCAATTTCCCCAGTTTCGCAATCCGCCCCTGCGGACCCACCACCCACGGCAGGCTCAGCGCGTTCCAGTTCCCATTGTCCAGAGGCTCCCAGGTCTTCCCATCGTCGTAGCTG
Source organism: Acidobacteriaceae bacterium (assembly GCA_035295245.1). Classification (GTDB taxonomy): domain Bacteria; phylum Acidobacteriota; class Terriglobia; order Terriglobales; family Acidobacteriaceae; genus Palsa-343. The sequence continues at coordinate 6,918 of DATGJK010000414.1, read as the reverse complement.
ATGTCGGACCCATTCGTCCCCAACGCAATCCAGGCCTTCGCCTCCGCATCCCACGCCACCGCCGACCGATACCCATGCGGAGGCTTCGCCGCCGCCGTCCAGGTCTTACCGCCATCCCAGGACCATGCCGCAGTCCCGGCAGACTCGTTCGGCTTCGTGTAATCCCCGCCGACGGCAACGCCTTGCCGGGAATCGCGGAATGCAACGGAGAAAACTCCGGATGAATCGGTTCCACCTGCGACAGGGACCGGCGCCTTCTTCCAATACAGACCGTCTGAGAGCGGGAGGTCAGTGGTGTTCTGCCCGTAGTAGACAAAACTTCCGTCTTTTCCTCCGATTCCAATCCACCCCCACCCGTCAAATCGAACGATCGAAGAATTGCTGGCTGCGAATGCACCGGAACGCCTGGGATCGGAATCGAGGAAGCCGTTCAAGGACCGCTGCCATGTCTTGCCGCCATTCCAGGTAGAGAAAGTTGCGAACCTTGTCGCTCTCCGTATTTCCTTTGGAGCTGGAGGGTCGGTGTCGCTCACGATTGAGAACTCGCTCGCATCAGTCTCGACAGGATCTCCGAGGATCTCTCCTTCGCTGCGATTCCAAAACACCACCGCATCCCAAAACCCATCCTTGTCCGGATTCGTGAACACTAGCTTCCAGCTCGAGCACCCATCTGTTGTCTTGTAGAGCCGCGACTGGTCGCCGGGCCCGCTCGACATCACGATGGCCGTGTTCGCGTCCCATGCCCAGATCCCCCGAAAATCCAGCTTCTCCGCCCCCGGAGGCATCGCGCAGCTCTGCCACTCGTAGCCGCCGTCCTCGGTCCGCAACACCGTGCCGTTCGTCCCGCTGGCCCAGGCCACGCCGCCGCCCACCGCATGGATTCCCCGCAGCCCCGCCGTCGTCCCGCTCCGCTCCATCACCCACGGCCCGGAGGTCTGGTTCAGTTCCTGTGCACAAGCCGGTACCAACCCCGCGGTAACAACGAGGAAGAACCCACAACCGGCAGCAATGCAAACCCTCATCCTTGTCCCCAATCAAAGAATTGTATGACAATCAATTACACTGTACTATTTAGCTATGGCTGCAACAAAGACCACCAGGCCACGCAGATCGAAGGTGTATTCCATCAGCCTCCCCCCCGAACTGGCATCGCGTGCCGAGGCGATCGCGAAAGCGGAGAGCCGGACGATCAGCGAAGTCTTCCGCGAGGCGTTGCGCGCCTACGATGTGCTCCGCGTCCCGGCATGGCTAGAAAGAGCCCGCCTCTATGGGGCAACGCGGAACCCGCGCGGCTACACGGAAGACGATCTTCCCGGGCTAATTCGGGAAGTACGCGCTGAAGAGCGACACCGCCAGAAACGGGTCCGCAAGGCGGGATGATCGTCGTCCTGGATTCCAACGTCATCGTGTCGGCTCTTCAGTTCGGCTCTCGTATCAGTTCTCCGGTGCTCGCGCTTGCCAAAGCGACAAAGCAGGATCGAGTCGCTGCAAGTTCCGAAATGCGGAACGAGGTGTTCCGAATACTGGTGGAGAATTCGACTGGTCCGTAGCTGAGGCAGAAGAAGCGCTCCAGCCAATTTTTAGACAGGCCATCCGCGTCACCCTGCGCGGCACCGTGCATCTCTGCCGCGACCCCGCCGACGACATGGTTCTCGCATGCGCGGAACGCGCCCATGCCGACCTGATCGTCACCGGGGACAAAGATCTGCTCGCGCTCACCCGGCACGGCAGAACCTCAATCGTGACCCCGGCCGAGTACCTTCTGCTCTAACCCGCTTTATCGCTCCGTGAAATCCAGCGCGTACACATCCTGTGTGCCGCGGTCGCGCAGCAGCAGCGGCTCATCGTGCGGCGTCAGCGAGAGCGATCCTCCATACTGCCCGGTCGTCACAAACCCCTTCAGATCGGCGATCTTCTCGATCTTCCCGTCTGCCACGCTCACCCGCACCACCTCGCCATTGCCCGTGAAGTCAAGCGAGTACAGATACTTTCCGTCGCTCGAATAATTCACCCAGCCGAAATTCCCCTCCGCCAGCTTCGTCCACTTCTGTGTGGCAAAGCTGTACAGCATCAGCATGCGCGAATCCGCCTTCATCCCCACGAGGAACTTCCCGTCCGGCGACCACCGCGGCGAGAACAGGCCAGCCGATCCAGGCACAAAGGAAACCTGACGTGTCGCCAAATCGAGAATCCGGAACGTCGGCTTGTCCGCCTCGCTTGCCGCGTCGTTCTGGTCACCCGAGAAGACGATTCGCGTACCGTCAGGCGACCAGTTCGGGTCCTGCTGGTTGTGTTTGTCGTTCGGCAGCAACTCCGTTGGGCTGCCGCCTTCCGCGGGAACTTCATACATCCGCGCCGGCTGCGTCGCGCTCTGCGGGAAAGTAAAAAACGCCACAGTCTTCCCGTCCGGCGACCAGCGCGGCAGCGCCGGATGCATTGGCGGCGACGTCAGCTGCAGCCTGTCCGTTCCGTCGATGCGACTGCGCCACAGCGCGCCGTCCGGATACGTGACCCATGCCACCCATTGCCCATCCTTCGAGAACGAAACGTATTCTCCGGAAACGCCATCAAGGAAGGGGGCGAACTGCCGTGTCCGCGGATCGTATCGCATCAGCTCGCCGCGATACGTCGCACCCACGACGAACAGCTTCGTTCCATCCTTGCTCACCACTGGCGATGAAAGCGTCATCGGGCTTGCCGTCAGAGCCACCGGGCTGACGTGCTGATGGAACACTCTGCTTTCGCGCCCCAGCGCCCAGATTTGCCCTCCTGACTGGAACAGATAGAAACGCCCATCCGGCGTCCATATCCCGCAGCACTCGTCCGATGGATTGTGCCATCCTGCAAGCACCTGATGCAGCCCCGATCCGTCGCTCGTGATTTCCCAAATCGAATGCGCGCCGATCGCCGCACCAAAACCCTGCGATTCGCTCAGGCGCAGATGCGTTCCATCCGGTGTCCACGCGATGCTGTCGATCTGCCGGTCGCTGCTCGCGATCTTCCGCGGATTGGCGCCATCCGCCTCGGCAATGTACAGATTCGCTCCATCGGCATACGCCAGCCGCTTGCGATCCGCCGACCAGGCGCCGGCATTACCGAACGCATCGCCGAGCCGCCGCGGAGAGCCACCCAGCACCGGCACGCTCCACAGCGCGCCGCGAAACGGAAACCCGCTGCCCTGGATCACCAGAAACGTTGATCCGTCCGGCGAAACGTTCACCGGCTGCATGTTGGCGGCCGGCAGCGCCATCGGGCTCACCTCGTGCGCGGCAATGTCCAGCACGGCCAGGTTGTTCACCGCCGACGTGGTCAGGCTCAGATAAATCCGCGCGCCATCTGTCCCGATCAGCGCCTTCTGCAGCCCATCATTGGTGAGCTGTACATAATTCGCCGCCAGCGGAGGCTCCGGGCCGCGCGCCAGAACGTACAGCGCAATCGCGATCAGGGCGGCTGTGACCACTGCGCCGGCGATCATCCCCATCGTCCGGGCGGATCGCCGCCGTCCGCCCGTTCCGGGAACCAACCGCAGACCGGTCGCCATCCCGGGCGACATCATTGACCCGTCCGAGAGCGAGTCCAGGGCGAATGCGAGGTCCGATGCCGACTGGAATCGCTGCTCCGGATTCTTCTCGAGCCCGCGCTCCAGCACCCGCTGCAACCCAATGGGAATATTCGGGCCCAGCTGCGAGACCGGATACTCGTTCAGGATCGCCGTCATCACCTCGACCGACGTGGGCTTTTCGAACGTCGGCATCCCTGTCAGCATCTCGCGCAGCACCACGCAGAACGAGAAGATGTCCGATCGCTCGTCGGCCGTCTCGCCGCGCACCTGCTCCGGCGACATATAGCCGACGGTGCCCATCTGCACGCCGGGCATGGTCTTGTGCCACGGGGCCATCGTGTCCCGCTCCTCCACCGGAGCCTCCATGCGCGCCAGCCCAAAATCGAGGATCTTCGCGTGCCCATCGCGCGTGATGAACAGGTTCTCCGGCTTCAGATCGCGATGGATAATTCCCTTCTTGTGCGCTGCCGCCAGTCCCCGCGCAATCTGCACGCCCCAGTCGATGGCCGAACGCAGCGGCACCGGGCCGCGCCGCACCCTTTCCCGCACCGTCTCGCCCTCCAGCAGCTCCGAGACGATGTAGACAATGCCTCCGGTCGCGGTTCCCAGCTGATACACCGCGAGAATATTCGGATGATTCAGCGCCGCCGCGGCCCGCGCCTCCTGCTCAAAGCGGTGCAGCCGGTTTGGATCGTGCGAGTAGAACTCCGGCAGAACCTTGATCGCCACTTCGCGATTCAGCCGCGGATCGCGGGCGCGATACACCTCGCCCATCCCGCCGGCGCCGACCGGCGAAAGGATTTCATATTCTCCAAGAAGGGAACCCTGCGACAACGGCATTGCGCCCGATTATAGGCATAATGCCGCAGAATCCGCAGAGATATTCGCGCTGCTGCAACAACGCTTCATGGCACCGCCGGGAATGGCGTGGTTGTCGGCATTGGCAAAGTTGGCGGGTGGGTTACGCGGTAGATGCCATAGGTCGTCATCGCCGCAGCCGCCGCAATGGACGCGACGATGAATACCTTCGCGGCAGTGGGCATGCGCGAATTTGAATCGATGGCCTTCGTCTGAGCGGGACTCAGCGGCCGTCCGGTGATCTGCGCAACCTTGTCCAGCAGCACGGCCACGCACGCGTCAAACTGCCGGTCACGCCGCTTCTTCGTGCCGAATACCCGCACGTTGGCTGAGGTCGTCCACAGGATGGCCTGGGTTCTGGGATCGCGGATATTCAGGATCAGCTGCGGGTTCGGCACCACGTCATCCGTCCCCAGACGCGCAGCCGGAGCAATGGAGCGAATCTCGAAGATCAGGTCCGCCTGCGACGGCGAGCTGACCAGTTCGTATTGCTGCGAGCGCTGCAAATCCATATAGAGCGTGTTGTAGCCGCGATCAGGCCCGCCGCTGAAGATCTCGAAGTAATTGCTCCCGCCGCCATTGGATACGAACACCGCCCGGGCATTCAAAACCTGCGGTGGAACAGGTGCGGCGATTGTGGCGGTTTGCTGAGCGTAAAGACCCGGTTCGGGAACCAAAAGCAGAATGACGAGCCAGCAGAGGTGTTGCTGCAAACAGGAGAACATATCGCCTCCTGGCACAGATAACGATTCAGGAGGCCAACAAGTTTCACGCGCAAGCTGAAACCTATACGTTCGTTCACGAGAACAAAATGTCGGGAAATGTGCGCGGCAGGCGCCCCATCTCTCCTGCTTTTGGCCCACTGGATCCCTCTACACCGGCGGCATGCCCGTCACCACGTGCACGCCGGCCGGCGGAGCGAAGACAAACGCCGAGTTCGGCGCCGGAGCATTAGCCAGCTCTCCGCTGAAATCGAAACTGTTCGTCACTCCATCTGTCTCTTCGATCGTCATTCCGCGGATCGTCCCGTCGGGCGTGGCCGTGATCTTCAGTGCCGCAACGCGCTGCTCCAGCCCCTTCGGCACGCCCGCGAGCACAAAATCGCCATTCGCGGCCGGAGTGACGTTCAGCCCGGCCAGCTCCTTCTCCAGCTCCGTGTGTCCCAGCAGAAACCGCAGTGGGGAGCGCAGGTCATCGAGCTTCTTCTCGTCGACCTTCTGCGCCTCCGTCTCACCGGGCGAGTAGAAATAGCCGTACCGCCCGTCCAGGAGAAAAAGCTTCCCGTCCGGATCGGTGTACGTCCAGCGCATCTTGCCTGGTTTCTTCAGCAGCAGCACGCCAGATTCTTTCCGCTGCATGCCCATTCCGGCATACCGCTGCACGAAGTGAACCTCCAGCGAGTGCAGCGCGTTATAGTGCCGATCGACGCGCCCTGCCAGCTCCGCTGCGGTCAGGCCCTGTGGAGCAGCCGCCCGCGCGACGCTCCCGGCAACGGCAAACGACATCGACGCCACAAGCAAAAGCCGCCAGCGGAATCTCCGCCGGCGGCCTGCTTTCTCAAGTCTGTGCTCTGCGCTCTGTGCTCTGCGCTCTGTCCTCACTGGATCGGCACCGTGCAGTTGGACCCTCCCGTGGGATCCTTCAGGATCTGTCCGCTCATATCCAGGCAAAAGCCGTTGTGGCCCGTCTTGCCCACGGCCTGCGGCACCGCCGTGGCCTCAAAGCTGGTGTACATGTCCTGATTGTTCACCGTCGATTTGGTGCAGTTCGTTATGTTGAACGTGTACCCCGATTTCTGTCCGCTGGCCAGGTCCGGCTGCAGAAGCTGCGCCCCCTGCGGGTTGGGCGGCCCCGAAGACGCCTGCCCACCCAGCGCCGCGAGCGAGCATGCAAAGCCGTTCGCCGGAAACTCCGTCTGATACTGAATCTCTGCTTCGTGAATTGTCCGCAGCGACTGGATCGCCGACGTCTCGTTGGCCGAGGCTTTCAGGTTCAGCATGTTCGGGATCGCAATCAGCATCAGGATCAGCATGATCGAGATCACGATCAGCAGTTCCATCAGCGTAAAACCAGCCTCATTCCGGCGCTCCAGCTTTCGTTCCATTCCGCGTTTCATGGGTTTCCAATGACCTGCGAATTCATGCTACTCCAAACAGAGGCGCGTTTTCTGCCACACACACGCCTGCCTTGAGCAGTCATCGATACAGACGCATCCAGGGCTGGTTTCGTTCGCAGACCGCCCCCCTATTTCCGCCGGCTGGTTTTCCGCTGAGGGCTTTTTCGCTAACCTGAGCTTTTCTCTTCGGCATGCCCATTTCTCGCCGCGTGCGCGTCCTCTATGGAGCCGCCATCTTCCTTGGCGCCTTTCTCCTCTTCGCCGTGGAGCCGATGGCCGCCAAACGGCTGCTTCCTGCCCTGGGCGGCTCGTCGGCAGTCTGGATTACCTGCCTCGTTTTTTTCCAGACCGCGCTGCTCCTCGGCTATGCGTACGCCCACGC
>DATGJK010000413.1:0-5179 GCA_035295245.1 Acidobacteriaceae bacterium | reverse complement strand
GCCCAGACGGTGCACGCGACGCGCATTGTCCGGCTGGTCGTGGCTGTAAGGCATGACCAGCATGGGGCGACCTGCGCGCAGCGCCTGAGCGGTGGTGCCGATGCCGCCCTGGTGAATGACCACCGAAGCGCGGGGAAAGATCTGCGAATAGGGCGCGTATCGCGCGACGCAGATGTTCTTTGGTAAATCGCGTTTGGGCAGGTTGCGATCGTCTGCCCCGATCAGCAGCACGGCGCGCTGGCCGAGTATTTCCGCAGCCTGCGCGCTCTGCTCGTAAAAATCGCCGGCGTTCATCACCGCCGCGGAGCCAAGCGTATAGACCAGCGGCGGCGGGCCGGAGTCGAGAAATTTCGCGAGCTCGAGCGGAAGCCTGCTTTCGTCGCCGCTGCCGTCGTAGAAGGGAAAGCCGGTAATGCGCGCTGATCGCGGCCAGTCCGGCTGCGGCCGGCCCATGACGGACGAGAACAGCGCCAGGGCCAGCCATGGAGAATGCTTGGCATCGAAAATGGGATCGCGTCCGAGCGGCAATCCCAGCTCGCGGCGCAGATCATAGACCGGCTCCGGCCACTTGCGGGTGACGTAGCGCGCGAACTTCGCAATCGCGCGGCCGAGCGGCGGAAAGACGCTCTGCGCGCGAGCCAGCGTGGGGTAAGGCGGCAGCACGGGCGGGTCGTATCCGGAGAAAAACGAGAACGGCGCCAGCACATAGGACGCCCAGCGGATGCCAAGTTTGTCCGCCACGATGGGAGCGGCATAGGCCAGCTCTCCGGCGACCAGCAAATCGGCGCCGCCATCGGCCCGAACAGCCGCCATCAGGTCGGTATAGCTGTCGCGCAGCGCCGGGAAGAGGAATTTTCGCAGGCCCGTTTCGGTCCCATGTTTTATGTCGTAGATCATCGCGATCAGGCGCGTATCGTTCGGATCCTGATCGGGGCGCACGCGGAAGAAATTGATTCCCAGCGGCTCGATCTTCGGGCGGAACATCTCCGGTATGGCGAGCACAGGCCGGTGGCCGCGACGCTTCATCTCGATGGCGAGCGCGACGAGCGGATTCACATCGCCGAAGGTACCGAAGGTGGAGAAGACAATTCGCATTCTGGGTCAGAGGGTGTTTTCGAAAATACGGAACCGGCGCTCCAGTTCCCATTCCTGCTGCGCTTTTTCGCTGCTGTGAACCAGCTTCGCACAAGTGCCGGAAGGCTCGGGTGCGCCCAACTGCCCGCGACAGGCGGGGACCGGCGTCTCGAGCCTCTCAGGAGTCGTCCTCGCCCAGAGACTCGCTCCAGGGAGGAAACTGTGCTCGATGGAGGTGCGGGCCATCAGCTTCAGGTCGTGATAGCTGAGCGGATACGTGCCGGCGGCGCGCACATATTCGTGGGTCAGATCGATGCGCGAAACGCCTTCGTCGTCGGTCGAGAGCGCCACCGGCACATCCATCTTCCGGTAGAGCATAAACGGATGCTCGTTCCCTTTCACGTTCAGGATCACATCATTGCTGGTCAGATTGATTTCCACCATCACATGGCGATCCGCCATTTCCTTCATCAGCTCCCAGGGGCGATCCTCGTAAATCACATCCACGCCGTGGCCGATGCGTTCCGCATACCCTTGTTCGACTGCGGAGCGGATGTGAAACGTCAGTCCCTGCGGGGGAACCAGTCCGGGGCTCAACTCGCCCGCATGGAGCGTGATGTGGACCTTCGGGTATAGGCCGTGCAGATAATCCAGCATGCGCATTTGCAGCGCGTAATCGTGCATCGAGAGATAGCCGTCCTCGGGCTGCACGAAGTTGATGCCCACCACATCGGGATCTGCTGAGGCCACTTCGAAGCCCAGCAATGTCTGGGCGAAGACCTGCTGCGGAGGATTGCCGCGCAGCACCTGATAGAGGAACCGCACCGTTACGCTGCAACCCGCGGCAGCATTCGGCTCACCGCAATGCTCGATATCCCGGCGCTGGTCCAGCGCCCGCGAGAACTCGGCGCGGTCTGCGGCGATTTCGGCACGAAATCCATCGTCGGCAAGCAATTTCTGGCGAATGCCTGCGAGATCATCGCTCCAGCCGATGCGAACGCCGGCTGCTGCAGCGGCTTTATATCCGGGCGTCTGCATCAGTTCCAGATATTGCTCGTTCTGCGCTGCAGCGCGCGTAGCGACCTCGTCGATCCACTCACCGGCGAAGCGCTTGTCATCGCCGAAGCGGGCGAATGTGTCAAAGAAGTGGTCGTGCCCCGAATCGCCGGCGGTGGGCACAAAAGTCCGCATGGAAAATGCGTCGATCAATTCGTCGTACAAGTGCTGATGCGCGGGGGCGTCGAGGGCGGGCGTTTCACCAGCGGGACAATCGGGGGCATGGTGGTCGGCATCCATCCGCAATTTGGCATCGTCGAGGCAGATGCCATCTTCACCGGCTTCGCGAATAAACGTTTCCGCATAGACTGCTCCGCTGAGATGCACGTGGAGGTCAGCGCCTTTGGGCATGCGATAGAGAAATGCCCGGAGCGCTGCCGGTCCCTCTTTTTGAGCCAGTTCGAACGCGTGCGCGGCCCGAACCTCCGCTGCGGCAGGCGTTGCGGCCGGAGGCCGGTCCGCCGCAAAACATGCAGAGAAGGCCAGCAAAACGATGAGTGCGGCACCATCAAAGCGGATCACGCGGAGGAAGAACCTCGAAGCGATGGAATGCGTGGCACAAGTGTATCGTGTGCGTGTTGCGCGCCCATGCGGGGAGGCCGGAGAGCTGAGAGCGCTTTGTTATACTGGCTGAGGTCGTACAGCGAACGCGGCTTGTTGGGCCGAGGGTTCGACGACTCCCTTCCCACGCTGGTTCCTCCCGGCGGCCAGGTAGCTCAGTGGTAGAGCGCGGCCCTGAAAAGGCCGGCGTCGGCGGTTCGATCCCGTCCCTGGCCACCATTCCTATTCTGCGCGTCCCAGCATGTGTCGCGGCGATTGTGGTTCGGCTACGTCGTCCGTAAGTACCTACTCGCCTCTGCCGATCACCAGGATTTGAAACGAGTGGGGGATCATCGGCGGCCGGGGCGCGCGCATATAGGCAGGCGCGTTCGCCGGCACGTTGGCCGGAGGAGTCTTGGGCGTGGGGCCGAACTCCGCGGTGATGGTATAGAGATTGCCGGTTTTCGGATCAAGGGTGTGCGTTCTGGCGCGCATCGGAGTCGCCACAGTCTGCTCCAGGTGGAAACTGGTCGGCGAATCCTCTTTGATGATGGTCATGGTTCCATCGCCCTGCGAACTTGCCGCCTCCATGGTTGCAGGATTGAAGGTCACGCCGTCGCAGCCCTCGCCGGTGGGAAGATCGGTGATGATGTGCCCGTCGGATGCGGAGAGAATCACCATGTTGTTCTTCTCGCGGCAGGCCGCAAAGAGGATGCCATTTTGAGCGTCGAGCGCCAGCCCGGCACATCCTGCGCCCCGCGGCGACAGGTCGTATTTGCCCACCATCTTCATGGTGCTGGCGTCGATGACGGCAATGGCGGCCTTATCCTCGATGTCCACATAGATCCTGCCGTGCCCGTCCGCTGCGGCTTGTTCCGGCGCTCCGCCGATGTCGATGGTTCCGAGGATGCTGCCCTCCTTATCGTCGAGCACCGTGATGTTCGGCGCGACGTGACTGAGGATGTAGAAGTGGTGATTATAAGTGTCGTTAAGGTAGCCGTCGGGACGGCCGCCGGTATCGATTTTTTTGATCACCGCAAACGTCTTCGCGTCAAACATGGTCACCGGATTTGAGGTGGCGAAGCCATGGCCTGTCTGCGTGTCCACAGCGCCGCCGTGCGCGCTGACATTGGGAATGTCGCCGACCTGCTCCAGCGTGTCGAGGTTGTAGATCCCGATATGTCCAGCGGGTCCGGAACGGGCAACGAACAAATGGCGGCCATCCGGGTCCGCGGTTACATAATCCCAGCCGCCGTCGCCGCCTGTGAGCTGAATCCTGATCACGTTATACGGACCGCTCTCCTGCGCGGGGGCCGCTCCTCCCACCAGGGATGCCGACAAAAATCCTGCTGCAAAGAGATATCCAATTCTCATAAAGATCCTTCCGAGCCGGGCTATTGCTGAACGAGGCGAGCAGACCGGGACGGCTGAGGCGCGGTCTTGCGCTGCAGGTGGCGCATGGTCCCGGGCGGGAAACCCGTGGATTCCCGGACCACGAGCTGGGTTTCGATCGGGTACTCGCGCCGCGGAGAATTGGACTCCGCATGCGCGCGAAGGGCATTGACGGCCGCGCTGGCCAGGTCGATGCGGGACATTTGCACGGACGTGAGCGGCGGGATCACCGCCCGCGCCATCTGAATGTCATCGAAGCCGATCACGGAGAGATCCTGAGGGATGCGCAGTCCAGCCTTATAGGCACTGTGGAACACGCCGACGGCGGTCATATCGTTGGAGCAAATAATGGCTGAGGGCCGGGGACTGGCGGCCAGAATGCTCTCCATGCCGCGAACGCCTCCCTGCATGGTGTGATCTCCCTCGATGAGCCAGTCTCGCCGCAGCGGGATTCCACATTCCGCCAGCGACTGAGAGAACGCGTCGATGCGCGCCCTGGCGGAGTGCTGATCCGGCGGGCCGGAGATGAAGGCGATGTTCCGGTGCCCCAGCGCGGCCAAATGCTGCACACCCTGACGAATGCCGCGATGATAGTTCACCTTCAGCAAACTGATGCCTGGCCGGTCAGGGCCCACATCGACGAACACGAGCGGAACATTTCTCTCCACGAGTTGATCGATCGAGGGCTGGTCGATGCCGAAGGTCATGACTGCCACGCCCTCGGCTTTGCGCTCGAGCATGCGGCGAATGCACATTTCCATGCGCGCCGGGTCATAGTTCGTGGAACTGACCAGAATTTCGTAGCCGCTCTTGACCGCGACATCCTCGAAACCCTGAATGAGTTCCGGGAAGAAGGGATTAGTAATATCGGAAACGACGAGTCCCAGAATGCCGCTCCGGCCCGAACCCAGAGCGCGCGCCTGAGTATTCGGGAAGTATCCCAGTTCCCGAATCGCGTCCCAGACCCGCTTTGCCATCTTTTGATTGACAGAAGGGACGCGATTGATCGTGCGGGAGACGGTGGCGATGGAAACATTGGCGCGGTCTGCGACCGTGCGAATATCCATCGGCACTTTCCTGCGCGGAGAACGGCGTTTCACTTTCGACATCATCGCAC
>DATGJK010000412.1:0-3164 GCA_035295245.1 Acidobacteriaceae bacterium | reverse complement strand
ATCTTCGATCCCACGACGACCACCTGCGCCGGAAGCACCTGCAGTCGCGCACCCGTAATGGGCGTCAAGAACGGCGTTCCTACAGCAAACGTGATCCCCTCCAATGAAATCTCGCCGATCACCCAGAAGATGGAGTCGTTCCTCCCGGCGCCTAGCAACACAGGGCTCTCGAATAACTACCTGGGCGGTCTGCCAAAGGGATTTAATAACCATGCCATCGACTGGAATGTCGATCTTGATCTGAGCGAAAAGCACCGGATTTCAATGATCGGAGCCATGGGGGCCGTCAATTACCTCAACAACTACGGCACTCCGCTGCTTCCTCTGCCTTATACCGGCGGCGACCTGGCGAATATCTGGCCCAAAGACTACGTGGTCAGCGACACGTATACCATCACCCCCAACATCGTGAACCAGGCCAAGTTCTCCTACACCCGTTTCTTCCAGAAGATCGAGAATGCCACGCAGGGCCTGACCAAATTTGAGCCATCCGCCTTCGGCATTACCGACTTGCCTCCAAACCACGCGCAGGCGGCCGAGGAATTTCCTGAAGAGAGCTTCGGCGGCAACACCAGCGTGGGCACGGCGCAGACGCAGTGGACCGGCTACGGAAACTCGGTCTCCACTCAGCTCACGACTCCGAATAACTATGCTGCCACGGATAACCTGCAGTGGGTTAAAGGCAAGCACTCTCTAACCTTCGGTCTCACGTACGAGTGGGAAGAAATCAATAACGCGAACCCCTCCACCTACAGCGGGATCCTGCAGCTTCCGTTCGATGTCTTTCCCACCGCGCAGTTCGACAGCGGCAGTTCGATCAGCAGCAGCCCAAAAACCGGCTATTCGTACGCCAGCTTCCTACTGGGTGCCGTCGGCGGCTCTCCCTCGCTCGGCCTGCAGCCGGTCAGCGAGTTGGGCGGCAGATATCACGTCATCTCCCCGTATGTGCAGGACAGCTACAAGGTCACGAAAAGCCTGACGCTGGATCTCGGGCTTCGCTGGGACTATCTGCCGCCCTTCCACGAGGTCCATAACCGCTGGACTTTCCTGAACCCCAATCTGACGAACGCCATCACCGGCAATCCAGGCGAACTCCAGTTTGCAGGTACCTGGGGCGGAGCTGGTGTGAGCTGTCAGTGCACCACCCCGGTAAAGACTTACTGGAATAACTGGGGGCCCCGAGTCGGCCTGGCCTGGCAAATCGGACAGAAGAACGTCATTCGCGCCGGCTATGCGCAGGTCTTCACCCAGGCCGGCGGCGTGGGAGGACGCGGCGGAGCGGCGAACGGAACCGGTACCACAGGTTTCAACATGAGCGCCATCGCGCCTCCTGAGGTGAACAGCGGGCCCGGTGCGGGACCGTCGTTCTATCTAAACGACAGTCCGTACTTCAAGACGATTGGCCGCGCCAATACTGACCTCTTCGGCCCAGGTTTTGTTTATCCCGCGCCCCCGACGCCGGGACCGGCTGCCCAGACGCTGAACACCGGGTTCTACGTCGACTCCAGCGGCAAGTTCCACAGCGCCAGCAGCGTCGGCTATGCAGATCCGTATTTCTCCGGTCGTGCGCCTGAGCTGGAGATGTTTAACTTTGGCGTCGAGCGGGCGATCACCAACAACATGACGCTCGCGATCAACTACGTCGGCAACGAGAGCCACTTCATCGTGAATTCCGGCATCGTTCCCTCGGGCGAGAATGGAAATGCGCGGGGTTACTGGACCAACGAGCTGGATCCTGTCTACCTCGCGACGCTGGGCCCCGTGGCAGACAGCACTGGAAAGACGCCTCTGCTGTCGGCTCCCGCGACGGCTGCCAATGTGGCGATTCTCCAGAAGTACTTCCCGAGCGTGAACGCGCCGGCGTTCTTTGTGGCCGCCGCCAGCAAGAGCAGTTCTGCGACAATCCAGCAGATGCTGGTCCATTTCCCACAGTACAGCGGCGTCAGCGACACCTGGGGGAACGTCAGCAACTTCAGCTACAACTCACTGCAGGCGACGCTGCAAAGGCAGATGAGCCGCGGCCTCAGCTTTAACGTCAACTACACCTTCGCTAAGAACGTCGGCGACGACGGGACCTTCCGCAGCGGATTCAATATTCCGGCGGCCGCGATCTCAGGAGGCGGACGCTCCTGGAAGATGGACCGCATCGACAGGTCGCTGACGGCGGACAACAACACGCACCTCTTCCATGCTTTTGGTGTGTGGCAGCTTCCGTTTGGCGCCGGTCATATCGGCAACGGCTCTCGCGCGGCACGCTGGCTGGCTGGCGGTTGGCAGTTCTCCAGCATTTACAGATACACCAGCGGGACTCCAATCGCCGTTACGACCACTGGATGTACGGGTTCGGTCGGCCAGTGCATGCCCGACCTGAGCTCCGGATTTAGCGGCGGCGTGCGCCAGAATGGCGCCTGGGGCAGGGGTCCAAACGGCTATCAGGCAGCGACCCTGGGCAAGGTGCAATACATCAATCCGGCTGCATTCGCTGCGCCGAAGAACGTGTCCCCCGTGGGCACCGAATATCTGATCGGGAATGCGCCCCGCACCCATGCGTACGGCCTGACCGGGCCCACCAACTGGGACTGGGATGCCGGGCTGCGCCGCACCTTCCCGATCCACGAAAGCGTGAACTTCGTCTTCGAGGCCGATTGCGTCGACGTCACGAATCACGTCAATTTCGACATCCCGAGTTCCGGCAACCTGCAGTGGTCCGCATCATCGGCTTCCTTCGGCACAGTGACGGGAGCTTCCGGGAATCGCGACTGGCAGTTCGCCGGCCACATCAACTTCTAGGCATCGTCAAACGCAAACTCCGGGAGACAGCGATGGCTGCTCCCGGAGTTTTTCTTTGCCCGGCCGTGGCCGACGCTCACTCGATGCCTGCTATTTCGCGCGCAGCAGCACCACGCCGTGGCCGGGAATCGTGAAGGTGTACGGGGCGGAGATGGTGATGTCCTTCGCTTCCCAGATATCGTGCGCGTGCACCGAGCCATGGAACCCGAGCCGAGCGAAGTCCACCGTCTCGGTCATGGGCCGGGGATGGCGATTGAAGATACCCACAGCTTTCGATCCGTCCGCGAGCGTGCGCGCCCAGACCTCGATCGGTCCCTCCGCGTAGACGCGATCTCCCTGCTGCCCGAGCCAGTCCTGATCAATAGCAATGACGT
>DATGJK010000411.1:0-5961 GCA_035295245.1 Acidobacteriaceae bacterium | reverse complement strand
GCGGAGCCTCCCACCAGGCCGAGGGCATTGACGCCGTAGGCTCCGCTGTTCGGGCCACCGAGTCCGGGCGTCCCCAGGTCCAGGAGGTTTCCCCCAACCCAGAGCGCCGCATGCGAAGAGCCGTCGCCAGCCACGGCGCTGCCGGCGATGAGGCCATTGTTGCTGATCCAGCTGGGTGCACTGAAGGGGCCGCCGGACAATGTGCCCAGATCCGTCACGGTGTACAAGGCGCCGGGGCGTTGCGAAGCGGACTGATTGTGCGCGAGCAGGTTGCTGCTTCCGGTGACGCCGCAGCCGAGCAGAATGACGGCTGCGAGCGCCAGCAGAAAGCCGGTGACGAAGATGCGATGTGCGGATGCAAGTTTCATGACCTCTCCTCCTGAGACGATCTGAACGGGCCGCGGCTCAGGCGTACGGCCGAGCCGCGGGCGGCTGTTGTGAAGGGAGTGGCGGCGGGCTACCTGCCCCCGCCCGAGGAACTCAGCAGAAATCCATGGAACGCGCCATCCGCGGTGCGATAGCGGCCGAGGATATTGCCCTGGGGATCGATCTCCGTTGCGCCGGCGTAGGTGGCGCCGGGAACGCTGATGATCGTGAACTGGCCTCCGCTCAGCAGGAATCCCTTGTTGACGCCGCCGATTGTGCAACGCCCGACGATGCTTCCGTCGGGGTTGATCCCGGTCGCGGTGGTGAATGTAGCGCCGGGGCAGTCGAAGGAGCTGAAGGCGCCACCACTCAGCAGAAAGCCGTGGCTCACGCCCGCGCTGCGGTATCCACCGGCGATATCACCCTCGGGACTGATGGCGTTGGCCAAGGTAACGGCGGGGACATGCGGCAGGTCCGTAGCTCCCGGATAGTCAATCGTTGTCGTGGCGCCGCCGCTGATCAGGAAGCCGTGACGCCTGCCATCGGATGAAAAATAGTCTCCGACGATATCGGCTTCGGGGTTGATGCCGTTGGCTTCGACAAACAGCGCACCGGGCAGGTTGATGCTGGTGAAGCTTTGTCCGCTCAGCAGAAAGCCGTAGCCGGTTCCATCAGGAGCGCTATAGCCTCCGACAATGTCGCCCCGGGGATTGATTTCGCTGGGAAATGTGCCGGCGGCGCCGGGGTAGTCGATCGTCGTGTACCTGCCGGCTTTGAGGAGGAATCCGTGGGTGACCCCGCTGGCGTCGTAGAAGCCCACGATGTCCCCCTGAGGATTGATTCCCCAGGTTTGGGTGGAACTCGCGCCCGGGTAGTCGATGGTGGTGAGGTCGCCGCTCTGGGCGAGCACAGCCGGCGCCAGCATCACGCTGAGAGCCAGCAGAAGAGTTTTCCAATGTTGTTGCATCGTCTTCTCCTTTGGCCGCGGAAGACTTGAGCGTTCCGCGGCCAGCTTTGGCGCACAGCACAGCGCAGCATTCGCCGCACCGTCAAAGAAACTTGCCGTGAACTCTTCGTGAACTGGTAAGGTGCCTGATCGCAGCAACTTGGGCGAACGCGATCAGCATCAGCGGGCGAGCGGCGGTGCTACAATCGCTGCCCACCGCCCTCTCGGGAGTGCCCCGACGTGCCAACGACAACCGCCGCGCGCTATCAATTCGGCCCGTTTGAAGTGAATGCCGGCAGCGGCGAGTTGCTCAGGGAGGGGCGTCCGATCAAGCTGCAGGAACAGCCGTTCCGGCTGCTGGTGATCCTGCTGGAGAACGCCGGCAGCGTGGTCAGCCGCGAGCAGATTCAGCAGCGCATCTGGGGAGAGCGGACGTTTGGCGACTTCGACAGCGGCCTGCGGGTGGCGATGCGAAAGCTGCGCGAGGCTCTGGGTGACGACGCGGACAGTCCGGTGTATATCGAAACCCTGCCGAAGCGCGGCTACCGGATGCTGGTGCCGGTGGTCGCGGTTGCGGCGGCGCAGCCGTTGGCCACGCCATCGGAGACCGGCGCGTCGCGGCTGCGAAACTGGGCGATCATGGCGGCAGCTGTGGCGGTCGCCGCGATCCTTCTGGTGGTCTTTCGGCCGCTGCTGCGCCCGCGACGCGCGACGGCGCTGACGGCGAAGGATTCCGTGGTGCTGGCCGACTTCAGCAACGCTACGGGCGATCCGGTCTTCGATGCGACGCTGCGGCAGGGCCTGGAGGTCCAGCTGGAGCAGTCGCCATTCCTCAGCATTGTCCCCGATGAGCGCGTGGAGCAGACGCTGGCGAATATGGAGGCTGCAGCGGACAGCAGGCTGACGCCGGAAGTTGCCCGCCAGGTTTGCCTGCGCACGGGCAGCGCAGCGGTGCTGGAGGGCTCGATTGCAAACCTGGGGAGCCGGTATGTCGTCGGGCTGCGGGCGAAGAATTGCCACACCGGAGCTGTTCTCGATGAGGAGCAGGCGGAGGCAGCGAAAAAGGAAGAGGTGCTCGACGCGCTGACGAAGATTGCGGGGAAATTCCGCGCGCGGGTGGGCGAATCGCTGGCCAGCATCGAGCAGCACGACACGCCCCTGGCCGAGGCCACCACGTCATCTCTCGACGCGCTGCGCGCGTACAGCCTTGGGTGGAGGAACCTGCATGCATCGGGCGATGCAGAAGCTCTGCCGTTCTTCCAGAGAGCGGTCGCGCTCGATCCGAAGTTCGCCATGGCATGGGGTTTCCTGGGACGGGTCTACGGCGATCTGGGAGAAGCGGCTCTCTCGGCGCAGAGCACGGCTCAGGCTTACGCGCTGCGCGACCGCACCAGCGACCGGGAAAAATTCTGGATCACGACGTCCTACGACACGCAGGTGACCGAAAACATGCCGCGCGCGCAGCAGAGTTGCCAGGTATGGATTCAGACTTATCCGCGCGACCCACTTCCCTACACATTCCTCTCGGGCATCGTTGACCCGGTTCTGGGGCGGTACGAACAAGCTCTGGATGAAGCGCGCAAGGCGCGCGACCTGGATCCCGATTTCGCGATCGCGCATCTGCTTGTGGCCGCGTACCTGCAAGCCCTGGGACGGTACCAGGAGGCGGAGAACGCCCTGCACGAAGCGGAGAACCGGAAGATCGAGATGCCGGAGTTCCTGCAACAGAGATACGACCTGGCCTTCGTCCAGGGCAACGCGGCGGAGATGGAGCGGGTGGTCGAGCTGTCGCGGGGAAAGCCTTCAGCGGAGGAGTGGGTCACGTTTCACAGAGGTTTTGTGCTGGCCTACTCCGGGCGGCTGCGGGAAGCGGAAAAGGTGTCGCAGCAGGCGCAGGACCTGGCGCGGCGCTCCGGTCATGGCGAGTCGGCGGCGTTGTATGCGGCGGGAGAGGCGCTTTGGGAGGGCTTCTTCGGCAATCCGGATGAGGCGAGGCGGGCGGCAAGCGGCGCGCTGCGGATGTCGAACGACCGCGGCGTGGAATACGGCGCGGGGCTGGCGCTGGCACTGGCGGGAGATTCGGCGCGCGCGCGGCAGATCGCCGCGGATCTGGAGCGGCGCTTTCCAGAGGACACGTCGGTGCAGTTCAGTTATTTGCCGGTGCTGCGGGCGCAGCTGTCTCTGAACGAAGGCGAACCGGCGAAAGCTGTCGAAGCGCTAAGCAAGGCTCAGCCCTACGAGCTGGGGATGCCGCGTACCGCGATCCATGCGAATTTCGGGGCGTTGTACCCGGTGTATTTACGGGGTCTGGCGTATCTGGCGTTGCATCGCGGCGCTGAGGCCGAGCCGGAATTCAGGAGAATTCTCGATCGCCCCGGGATAGTGGTCAGCGATCCGGTGGGCGCTCTGGCGCATCTGCAGCTGGCGCGTGCGGAGGCGCGCGCGGGATTTGCGAAGAGCGCACGATCGGAATATCAGGAATTCTTCAGTCTCTGGATCAACGCCGATCCGAACCTGCCCATCCTGAGAGAGGCGAGAACCGAGGATGGGGAACTCAACCGGAAGAGCGGCGATTCGCCGAACGCGCGATGAAAATAGAAGGGCCCGCGGAGTGATCCGCGAGCCCAAGTTGGTTGAGTTTGGGGTTGCTGTGGGGGTCAGGCATTCTCAGAGCGACGGCTCTGAAGATGCTGGAATTCAGGCCGAACGGCGAGACTTTTCGTCTTGCTTAAACTTGTCGATCTTGTCGTTCGCGCGGTCTTTCATGTTCTCGACATTCCGGGAAATGTTCTCGCGGGTGGCATTGGCTTCGCGTTCAGCCTCATGCTCGCGCGTTTTGGCGGATTCGTGAGCAGCATCCTTCACGTTGCCCCATGTTTCCTGCGCGGAGCCTTTGACCTGATCGGCGACTCCCCGGTTGGCGAGCCGATCGTTGCCGATGGCTTCGCCGGCGCCCTGTTTCACCTTGCCAGCCACCTGGCTGGCCTTTCCCTTCAGCTGGTCCGAGTTCATGAAGTTGGTTCTCCTTTCTGCCAAATGAATCGACAGAAGCTTGCAGGCCGCCGATTGACGATTGTCAGGCAATCGGACGGCGGCCGCTAATCAGTTGGATGACAAGCACCACGAGCGCCAGTACCAACAGAATGTGGATGTACCAGGCAACCACGTGGAACCCGATCAAACCGATCAGCCACGCGATCAGCAGGATCACAAAGAGTGTCCAAAGCATCGGGCGTTTCACTCCTTTCGTTTGTAGTCTGCGAAGCCGAATTCCAAATACCCCTCTTAGGGTGCGCACTGGTACGTTTTGGGTTGCCGTTGCATGCTGTTAAAGGATCAATTTGGGGTACAAATGGAGGCGAGGCACTACGTTGCGCGTCGCAATTCAGGGAGAGCCGGGCAGCTTCAGTCATGAAGCGGTGCTAAAAGCTGCGCCGGAGGAGGCAACCCTTCTGCCCTGCGCACTGTCGGCAGAGGTGTTTGCGGCCGTCATGAGCGGAGCGGCGGACGCGGCGGTGATACCGATAGAGAATTCGCTGGCCGGGTCAGTGGTGGAGCACTACGATCTGCTGCTGGCCAACGATGTGGCCATCGAGAGCGAGTGGCTGCTGCGCATCCGGCATCACCTGATCGGTGTGCCGGGAGCCAGGCTGGAGCGGATCCGCCAGGCCTATTCCCATCCGGTGGCGCTGGCGCAGTGCCGCAGGTTTTTCGTGGAGCATCCGGGGATCGAGGCCGCTCCGTTCTACGACACCGCCGGCAGCGTGAAGCAGATGATGGAGGTGCGCGACGCGGGGGTGGCCGGCATCGCCAGCGCGCAGGCGGCCGTCCAGTACGGTGGGGAGATCCTGCTGGCGGGGATCGAGGATAACGCCGAGAACTACACTCGGTTTTTCCTGATCCGGCGGCGCGACCGGTTGCAGGCGGCAGCGAGTCCGGACAAGGTAAGCATCGCCTTCACCGTGGAGAACCGGCCGGGGACGCTGGTGGAGGCGCTGCAGGTCTTCGCGGGAATGGGCACGAATATGACACGGCTGGAGTCGCGTCCGGTGCCAGGGCGGCCGTGGGAATACGTCTTCTACGCCGATTATCAGCTGTCGGATTCGCGCGTGGCGGACTGGGCGCTGGAGATGCTGCCGCGACACTGTTCGATGGTGCGGGAGCTGGGGCGGTACCGCGCTGCCCAGGGTTGAGAAGCTGGCCAGCCCTTTCTACAGCGGGTGGGCAAAGAGTTCTTCGTTCACAACTCGCGGCCGTCCATCGCTCCATTCGCGATCAGCCGAATACAGACGGCGCCCATCGGACGAAGTCTTCGGCGACGATGCATATCCTTCAGAGGAGATCTGGTGGCTGCATTTTTGTCCGGGTTGCGGGCCATGCTTTCTTGCGTGCCCAGGAGCGATTTGCCGAGGCAAATCCAGGGCACTACAGGCGGGGTTGCGGTCCGGCGTCTGAACGACTACTGTGTTGTGCCGATAAGAATGGCGGGTTTGCATCTCACCGAAGAGGGGAGTGTCCGGTCAGACGAGTTGGGCAGGCGGGCTGAGCTTCACAGAAAACGCACAGGTTGTGGGCGGAAGGCGTGCCGGTATGCGGTTTGCCGGCGCTGCGGGGCCGCCGCATTCGACTGACGGGCTGAGACTTTTTCG
>DATGJK010000410.1:0-5532 GCA_035295245.1 Acidobacteriaceae bacterium | reverse complement strand
CAACAGCCATCGCATGGAAATCTACATGGGCGTTGAGAATGTGCTGAATCGCGACAATTACCTTACATCGTTGTGGATGCCGCTGCTGATCAAGATCGGCAGCACAAACCGTGTCTACACGATGTACCAGACGCCGATCTTTCCGAATTTCGGAATCCGATATCTGATTCACTAGGCTGCGGGTCCTCACTCGTGCCGCAGGGCCCGCATGGGATCCACTCCCGCGGCTCGCCGCGCGGGGATCCATCCCGCCGCGAGAGCCACCGCGAGCAGCAGCAGCGCCGATCCGGCCAGCGTCGCCGGATCCCAGGGCTTCAGTCCATACAGCATGCTGCCGATCACGCGTCCCAGCGCCAGCGCGCCGGCCAGTCCGGCCACCACACCGACAATCGCCATCCATGACGCTTCGCGGAGCACCATACGCAGCACCCGTCCTGGTTCGGCGCCCAGCGCCATCCGTATCCCGATCTCGTTCGTGCGCTGCGAAACCGAATAGGCCGTGATGCCGTAAATGCCGATGCACGCCAGCACCAGCGCGAGAACGCCGAACCCGGCGGTCAGATCGGCAAAGACTCGCGGCTGCCGCAGCGTTGCGGCGATCTGCTCATCCTGCGTGCGCACGTCGAGCACGGGCAGGTTGCGGTCCAGGGAGGCGACGGCATCCCGCACCGAGGGAAGGATCGTTTGCCCGGGGAGGCTCGTCGCTACGGCGAAGTTCGGTTCCGTCAGTCCGAGGGCCCGCTGCGTGTAGGGCATGTAGGCTGTTGGTTCCACGTTCTTCCGCACCGAGTAGTACTTCGCATCCGCGCAGACGCCGACAATCTCCACCGGGTACGGTTTGCTCCAACCGGCCAAGACCGTGGCCCCGATCGGATTGCGATGCGGGAAAAACTTCTTCACGACGCCTTCGTTCACCACGATCACTTTGCGTGATGTCGGGGTATCGCCTGGGTTGAAGCTCCGCCCCGCGACGATGGGAATCCCGAAAGTCTTGAAGAAGTCGTCTCCCACACTGTTTTCGAGCACGGCGGGCCGTTGGTCGCGCGGGTAATTCTGTCCCTCCGGCACAAAGGTCAGGCTGGACGCGTTTCCGGACATCAGCGGCACGGTCGTCACCGTCACTGAACTGGCTCCGGGAATGGCGGCGAGCCGAGCTTCTATTTGCTGCAGGAGCCGCAGACTCGCCGGTCCCGGATATTGTGTTTCCGGCAGTTCCACGCTGAACAGCAGCAGCTGGTGCGGCTGGAACCCCAGCGGCGCGCGCCCCAGCTTCATCAGCGTCTGCACAAACAATCCCGCGCCCACCACCAGCAACATCGACAGCGCCACCTGAAGCACGACGATGCTTCGCCCAGCCAGCCCGCGTCGCCGGTGCGTCGCCGTCTGCGCTGCATCTTTCAGGCCGCTGCTCACTTCAACGCGCGTGGCGTGCATCGCCGGAATCACGCCAAAGATCAGCCCCGTCACGATCGATAATCCCGCCGCAAATCCGAAGATGTGCCAGTCGAGGCTGGCCCGGAAGGCCGGCGGGGTCCACGAGCTGGACATCAGCCGCGGAATTCCGTTGCGCACCGCCGCCGCCAGCAGCAACCCGGCAAACCCGCCCGTCAGGGAGAGCAGCAGGCTCTCCGTCATCACCTGGCGCAAAATACGCTGGCGCGCCGCGCCCAGCGCCAGCCGCACACACATCTCGCGCTGCCGCGCTCCGGCGCGTGCCAGCAGCAGCGTCGCCAAATTCGCGCAGGCCAGCAGCAGAACGAACCCTGCGAGGCCCAGCAGCACCTCGACGGGCCTGGTGAGCCCCTCGGCATTCGGATTTTGCCCCCGGCTGCCGTCCTCGAGCATCAGCCGCGGTATCTGGCTGTCCTTCTTCACGGTCATCGTGCCGCGCACCGCGGCCTTCAGCTCTACGTTCAGCGCCGCATCGGCTGTCGCTGCCGAAACACCCGGCCTCAGCCGCCCCATCATCAGCACCCACCAGAGCGAGTTGTTTTCGAGCAGGGTCTTCTTCCCGTCGATCATTTGCGTCGGCGCCACGATCGGCTCCATGCTGAAGGGCAGAAAGATGTCCGGGCTCTCCTGCGCTGAATACGCGCCGGTGAATCCCCGAGGGTTTACGCCGACGATCGTCATCGGCTCCGCATTGACAAGGATCGTCTTCCCGATGACCTCGCGTGACCGGCCGAACTGCTTCGCCCAGAACGCGTCGCTGATGACCACAACCGGTCCGCTGCCCACCGCGCCGTCGTCTGACTCCTGAATCCCGCGCCCCAGTTGCGGCTTTACCTCCAGGGTCGCGTAGTAATTGCCCGAGACCATTTCCACGTTCACCGGCTCCGCGCGGCCGTCGATCGTCGACACCATCCGCCCGAAGTTCTTGAATGCGAAGATGTCAGCCAGCGAGCGGTTCTCCCGCCGCAGTTGCTGGTAAACCGGGTAAGAGAACGAGGTCGAAAGTTCTCCGCCGCCAGGCAAATCGTCAAAGAAGCCCCACATCGACTCAACGACGCCATCTCTCGGTTCGCTCCACTCCAGCAGCCGCAACTGCTCCGGATGCGGCACACTCAACCGGTCCAGCAGCGCATGCTGCGCTGCCGTGAAGATCACGGTGTTCGCGCCGATTCCCAAAGCCAGGGATCCGACGGCGATTAACGCGAATCCTGGAGCTTTCGCCAGCAGCCGCAGCGCATAGCGCAGATCGCCGCGCAGCTCATCGAACCAGCGCGTGCCCAGCGCCTGGCGCGAGTTCTCGCGCGCCGCGGCCACGCTGCCCAGTTCCGCCTTCGCGCGACGCAGCGCCTCTTCATGAGGAACGCCGCCGCGCCTCAGGTACTCGGCGTAGCTCTCGATGTGGAAGCGCAGCTCGTCATCGACCTGCGCGCTCACTTCGTTTTCGTGCCGCACCGCACGCCACCACGTTCGCACTCGGCTGCTCATGCTCATGCTCGTCGCCCCTGTTGTTTACTCGTGCCGCAAGGCCCGCACCGGCTCGACGCCCGCGGCCCGCCGCGCCGGAACCCAGCTCGCCGCAAGCGCCACTGCGACCAGCAGGGAAGCAGCTGCGGCAATCGTCGCCGGATCGCCGGCCTTCACTCCAAACAGCAGAATTCTCATGAACCGGCCGATCGTCAGCGCCCCTGCCACTCCAGCGGCGACGCCCACGCCGGCGAGCAGCGAAGCTTCCCGCAGGATCATGCGCAGCACGCGGCCCGGCTCCGCGCCCAGCGCCATCCGGATGCCAATTTCGTTCGTGCGCCGCGACACCGAATACGAAATCACGCCGAAGATGCCTCCAGCGGCGAGCAACAGAGCAATCGTGCTGAAGACGCCCAGCAGGATGGTGCGAAAGCGCGCATCCGTCAAAGAAGCGCCCATCGCGTCCGCAACCGATTCAATGTCGGTCACCGGCAGGGCCTTGTCGATCGCGTGCGTTTGTTCCCGCAGCGCTCCGGCTGCCGCCGCCACGCTCGCATGCGTCTTGACGACGACCTCGCCACCCCAGAAGGGCGCCTGCGCAAACGGCACGTACATCATCGGCCCGGGCTCCTGGCTCAGCGAGGCATCCCTCACATCGCCGACCACTCCGACAATCTCCCGCGAGACGTTCCCGTCCGGCGGGAAGCCGAAGGTCATCCGCCGCCCCACCGGGTTCTCGTGCGGGAAGTAGCGCCGCGCCAGAGTCTCGCTGATCACCGCCACCGGCGGCCGCATCGCCGAATCATCCGCTGTGAAAGCTCTTCCGCGCAGCAGCGGAATCCCCATCACCGGGAAGTAGTCCGGACTCGCCGAGACATAATCGGCTGTCTGGGTCGCGCCCGGCGGCAGCGGTGGAGCCCCGTCAATTTTGAATCCCAGGTTCACAAATCCGTCCAGAACGGGTAGCGGCACAACGATGGCCGATTGCTGCAATCCTGGCTGCGCGTGCAGCCGCCGCAGCAATTCATCGCTGAACGCTGTCCACTGCTGCGGAGTCGAATACTGGAAGCGCGGCAGCTGAATGTCGGCCTTGATCACGTCCTTCGCTGCAAATCCCGGATTGACCGAAGTGAGCTGCACGAAGCTGCGCATCAGCAGCCCCGCGCCCACCAGCAGCATCATCGCCAGCGCCACCTGCGCCACCGCCAGCGCGCTCCTCGCCCGCTGCGAGCCTCTTGCCTCTCCGGCCCGCGCGCCCTCCGCCAGATCTTTCTGGGGATCAGAGCGCGTAGCGAAAAACACCGGAGCCAGCCCAAAGATCACGCTCGCCGCCAGCGACAAGCCCAGAGCAAATCCCAGCACCCAGCCGTCCACACGAATCGCGTGAATCTGCGGCAATCGCGTCAGCAACAATCCGCGCAATCCCCAAACGCCCGCCGAGGCCAGTCCCACGCCAAAGCCGCCGCCCAAAATCCCGAGCACCGCGCATTCGATCAGCAACTGCCGGGCGATTCTTCGCCTGTCCGCCCCCAGCGCCACACGCACGGCCATTTCCTTCGCCCGCGCGGTGGCGCGCGCCAGCAGCAAGTTCGCAATGTTGGCGCACGCAATCAGCAGCACCAGTCCCACCGCGCACAGCACGATCAGCAGCGGCGACTTCACCCCGCTGACCGCTATCTGCTGCAGCGGCGTCAGATGCGCCGTGAAGCCTGCATTGTTCGCCGGGTCTTCTTTCGCTCTCCTTACCGCCAGATTCACCATCTCTGTCCGCGCCGCCTGCAGGGAAGCGCCCGGCCGCAGACGCCCGACCACCCGGAGCCAGTGGCCGCCGGTGCGGTTCATCCACGGCCCAAACAGCGGATCCTGCGCCAGCGGAATCCACACATCTTCATTGGCGGCGCCGAGAGGGAAGTGAAAGTTCTCCGGCATCACGCCGACCACGGTGAACGGCCGCTGATCGAGCGTAATCGTCTGTCCAACCATGCCGGGATCTCCGCCCCAGCGGCTGCGCCACAGCTTTTCGCTCACGACAGCCACGGGAGCCGCGCCGCGGACGCCATCCTCGGCCGAGAATGTCCTTCCCGCGACCGGGTTCACCTCCAGCAGCGAAAACAGATTCGGCGTTGTCACGACCGTGTCCAGCGCCACCGGGTCACCTTTGCCGGTCAGCGTCAGGTCATGAAACTGAAATCCGGCGATATCACCGAGGCTCCGGCTCTGCTGCCGCCACGCTTCGAAATCGGAATACGAAAGTCCCGTGTCGATCCCGCCCTGCTGCGTGCTGGCCTCCGTCACGACGACCAGTTCCTCAGGATGCGGAAAGGGCAGTGGCCGCAGCAGCACAGCGTTCACCACGGAGAAGATCGCTGTGTTGGCCCCAATGCCCAGCGCCAGAGATCCGACCGCGATCAGCGTGAAGCCGGGACTTTTCGCCAGCAACCGGAATGCAAAACGCAGGTCGCCGCGGACTTCATCGAACCAGCGCGTCCCCCACGCCTGGCGCGTGTTTTCCCGCGCCGCCGCAAGGCTGCCCAATTCGGCCTTCGCGCGGCGCATCGCCTCCTCGCGCGGCATCCCCCTGCGCATCAGATCTTCGGCGTGCCGCTCGACATGGAA
>DATGJK010000409.1:0-2477 GCA_035295245.1 Acidobacteriaceae bacterium | reverse complement strand
CAACTCCAGTTCCTGGCCCGCGACGATGCACGACGTCTGGCCATTGATTGAAGGCATGCACGCCAACACCCTCGAAGCTCCCGTTTATTGGGAGCAGATGGAGCCGCAACCTGGGCAGTTCGACTTTTCGACCGTCGACATGCTCGTCAACCAGAGCCGCGAGCATCATGTCCATCTGGTGCTGCTCTGGTTTGGCACGTGGAAAAACGGCGAGATGCACTATGTGCCGGAATGGATCAAGACAGACACGGCGCATTATCCGCGGATGATCGACGAACGCGGCGAGCCGATCCAGGTGCTCTCCGCCAACGCGGCGGCCAATCTGGATGCCGACCAAAAGGCTTTCTCCGCGCTCATGCATCACCTCGCGGGCATCGACTCGGACCAGCACACGGTTCTGATGGTGCAGGTCGAAAACGAATCGGGCGCTATCGGCGCGGTGCGGGACCACTCCACCGTGGCCAATCGCGAATTCGCCGGCCAGGTGCCGCAGGCGCTGCTGGCTGCGCTGCACAAACAGCCGGGAACGTGGCAGCAGGTGTTCGGGCCTGACGCCGATGAGACATTCCAGGCGTGGTCCGTCGCGCAATATATCAACGAAGTGGCGAAGGCCGGCAAGGCGCAGTTCGATATTCCCATGTACTGCAACGTCTGGATCCAGTATCCGCGCGGATATCAGATTCGCGGGCGGCAGATTCCGGGCCTGAACTATCCCAGCGGTGGCCCGGTACAGACGATGATCCCGATCTGGAAGGCCGCCGCGCCGGACATCAATATTCTCGGTCCCGACCTGTACAGCGCCGAGCGAGACATCGAGAAAGAGGTGCTCACGACCTACAATCGCCCCGACAACGCGCTCTGGATTCCCGAAACCGGCTCGGGCGACGCCTTCGCGCCGGAGCTCTTCTATGCGCTCGGTATGGGCGCGATTGGATTCTCCCCCTTCGGCACAGATCAGACTTCATGGACCTTCAAGCCGGGCGAAGTTCCCAAATCGCACGCGGCGAATTACGCGTTGCTGGGTTCCATGGATCGCGTCATCGCCAAAGCGAATTTCGAGGGTCGTCTGAAAACGGCGGTTGAAGAGGAAGGCAAACCGGATGAGATGCTCGACTTCGGTCCCTGGCAAGCGCTGGTCGGCTTTGGCTTTCCACAGCGCGATGGCCAGCAGCAGCCGCCCGGAACGTCGCAGCACAGCGGCCGCGCTCTTGTAATTCAAATGGGCACCGATGAGTTCCTCGTCACCGGCATCGATGCTCGCGTGACGTTTATGCGTGCGCCGCGCGCCAGCGGACACATGCAGATATTACGCGCGGAACAAGGCACGTACGATGGAGACACCTGGAAGCCCATGCGTATCTGGAACGGCGACCAGACGGACCGCGGCCTTAATTTCCGGACCGAGCCACAAATCGTGCGCATTCAGCTTGGCACGTACTGAGAAAGCCGCGCAGCACTTTGCAGGATGCACATGCCGGATCGGTCTACTTCTCGCCACGCCGCAGTTCGAAGGCTGCGGCCTGAAAATCACCCTGCAGATTTACGTCGATGCCGTGCTGCATCCACCAGGCGCCGCTCGCCTCGGCGGGAGTGTCCTTTGTCACTTGCCCGTCGAGCTCCGCAACACGGTAAATCGCCGCGGGATCGAGGCCGCGGAGATAAATGCGGGGGAACGGATACCGCTCGCGGCTGGAATGCAGAAATGCAAACACCACGGTCTGCGCACCGTCGCGGGAGACGTACTGTGTGACCGACTGCTCGCTGCCGTTCCCCGGCTCGATCAGCCGGTACAGTGATCCACGCTGCACCGTTTCGCGAATGGTCTTATACTGCGCCACCATCTTCTTCGCCGTCGCAAAGTCCTCTGGGGTCCAGTTGTTCAGATTGGCTCCGATCCCAAGGGAACCCTGCATCGAGGAAAGGAAGCGGTATTCGAGCGACAGCGTGCGGTGATTCACCCATGTGGGGGAATCAGTGACCCACGCCATCATCACGCCCGGCGTGTAAGCATACGTAAACCCATTCTGGATCAGCAGCCGATCGAAGGCGTCTGTATTATCCGACGGCCAAACTTCATCGGTCAGATGCATGACGCCCAGATCGACACGGCTGCCCCCGCCCGAGCAGCTCTCGATTTCGAGCCTGGGATATTTCGCGCGCAGCTGCGCCATAATTCCGTACACGTTGCGCACGAAGTCGACATAAACTTCCTTCTCTTCTTCGGGTGCGCGCTGCGGCCAGCCCGGCTCGGACCAGTTGCGGTTGTAATCCCACTTCAGGAAATCGATGGCATTCTCGCTTAGCAGCTTGTCGAGAGCGTGAAAGACATAGTCACGGACGTCCGCGCGCGCCAAATTCAGGACCAGCTGATTGCGTTCTTCGGTTCGGGGCCTGCCCGCAAAATTCAGCGCCCAGTCCGGATGCTGACGGTACAGATTGCTGTTCGGATTCACCATCTCCGGCTCAACCCACAGCCC
>DATGJK010000408.1:0-10099 GCA_035295245.1 Acidobacteriaceae bacterium | reverse complement strand
GAAAGCGGAAACGGAGCCGCGCAAAAAGAACTCTTTCTGCAGCGGCAACTCGCTTTCCCACATGCCCTTCAGACCCCCGGCTGCGTAGCCTTTCCCCCGTGCGATGGCGATGGCCATTCCGGCCTGGTCATGGCGAAGCTCAGCCTGTCTCTGCCATTCTTTCAGAGCGTTGGCATATTGCCTTTGTTCCCAGTAGACCCTGCCCAGATAGTCGTGCGTCGAGGAAAGCTGAGGCTGCGCCTTTTCCAATTGCTCGAGCAGAGTCGCCCCCTCTTCGCGGCGTCCGGCCAACCAGAGAATCAAACCCTTATCGGCGAGAATTGCCGAGGAAGACGGCTCCAGGCGCCGCGCCTGCTCGATCTGGTCAAGCGCTTCCGGGCGGCGTCCCCGGGCCAGCAGGTAGGTGGCATACCAATGGTGTGCACGCACCAGTCCTGGATCCAGCTGCAGTGCGCGCTGAAACTCACGTTCCGCGGTCGCGCCCTGCCATGACCACCAAAACGTAACGAAGGCGAGCGAGGTGTGCGCCTCGGCTGAGGTGCTGTCTAACTCGACGGCGCGCTGCGCCGCGGCCAGAGCACGCGGATAGGCTTCATCCGGCGGCAGGGCCCCGAACTCACGCAGCAGGTTATAGCAGTCGGCCAGGCCCAGGTAGGCTTTGGCGTAATTGGGATCCTGCACAATGGCCTGCGTGAAATCGTCCACGGCCCGGTTCAGGTCGTCAGGAGTGCGCTTCTCCCAGTAGTAGCGGCCCTTAAGATAAAAATCCTCGGCTTTCCCCGAGACGGGCATGCGAGCCGCTGCCGCCACGGAAGCCCTGGCGCGGCTTTTTGACTGTGTCCAGGGGGCGCGCCGCTCGAGACTGACAGTAACGAGCGCGGCCGCGACCAAGCCAGGAATCAGAGCGGCGCCGGCCACCCATGCAGCCCACTTGCCCAGCTTGCGACGTATTCGCAGATTCGCTCGTAGTCCGGCATCGCCCGCAACCGCGGGCACAACAGGCGTTTCCCCGGCCGGAACATCCTCGGGCCCGTCTGCTGCCTGAATCAACTCCTGGTTTTGCTCGTTGAGAAGCCAGGCTTGCAGTTCCGAGGTGTAGGCAAAGACGCCTCCGCGCTTGCCTCCCGGCACGCGGTGGACGGGAAGACCGCGTTCTCGCTCCCAGCGCTTCACCGTGCGTTCGGCATGGCCGAGCCAGGCAGCGATTTCCTTCCAGGAGACAAGGGTCCTGTCAGATTCCGGATTATTGGGCCGAGGGGTACCCATAGCGGTTGCCCGTCGCAGGCCCAGCCTTAGGGAGGGTGAGTAGCCGCATTATATCCCTCTCGAGCTGAGGCCCGAAATGGCACATCCTGGCCCATATCGGCTCTTGCCTGGCATTCCCGGCAAGTGGCTAGATCGAGCCGTTTCCCTCGCAGCCCAGGCGCCGCTCCCCAACTGCCGTTCCGACAGCGTTGTGCGCAGGAGGTTCGCCCACGGCTGCGGCTTCGAAACATGTCCGGAGACCCTCCGGCCCAGGGAGTCTTATGCGCTACAGCAAGTTTCGCCTCTCGACCTTAGCCTGTTCCTTCGTTTTTCCTCTTGCCCTCTGCCTGCCAAAGATCGCTTTCGCGCAGGGGCTGTTTGTCTCCCTGGATTACCCGGCAGCCGGGGTCACCGATACCCAAGCCACCGCTATCAGCCCGTCGGGGGTGATCGTCGGCCGATGGTACGACGCCTCGCACGTGAAACACGGTTTCATCCTGCAAAACGGAACCTATTCCTCCGTGGACGTCCCGGGCGCTGTGCAGAACGCCGATGGAACCGACCCCGCATACATCAATTCGAACGGCACCATTTCAGGAACCTACCGGGCGGGTGATGGAAACCTTTATGCCTTCACGCTGCGGAACGACGTGTACACGAAGATCCAGTATCCCGGGGCAACGGCGACCTGGGGCTTCGGGATTGGGAATGACGGCACGGTCGTCGGGCCGGAATGTTCCTGCGGATTTGTAACGGCCAACGGCTTCATGTACAGCCAGGGCGTGTTCAGCTCAATCAATTACCCGGGCGCGATGGGAACATTCCCGACGGGCCTGCACGACCCCACGTGGGTCATGGGAGCGTGGATCGACTCCGGCTTGCACTATCACGGCTTCGTCCTGAGGAGCGGCACTTTCACCAGCGTCGATTATCCCGGATCGAGCTTCACCTGGCTCACGGGCATAAGTCCGCAGGGATTTGCGATTGGGTTCTATGTTGACGGCGCGACAGGCAAACAGCACGGCCTGATCTACGACTCAGCCACAGGGCAAATGATCTCTGTCGATGTTCCCGTAGCGGGATCGTACAGCACCGAGATCAACGGGATTGATCCGGAAGGCGACATTGTCGGCCGCTACGTTTCCTCCGACGGTCACACGCACGGATTCTTCTGGGGAGCGAGCGAGTGAAGATCGGCGGGCGGAATAGATGAAATCCGGTTCGGAAATGAGCGCGTGCGATTGCTGATTCGGAATCAGTGCTTGTGCAGCACCGAGTGCGGCGCGTGGGTTGTCATTTGCGGCCACACAAATTCGCGCAGCAGATTGGCCGCCGCAGCGCCGCCGATTTCGATTAGCCCGTTTTCCGCCACCAGAGAGGCCCCGCGATTGCCCTGCGGGTAATAGAGGTTCGAGACCGCGCCCGCGGCAAAGTAGGCGAGGATGTGCGAGAAGCAAAACTGCTGATGCCCGTTATCGCCGCGGCACACCACGGCCTGCTCCGCGGCATAGGTGGCCCGCGAGGTCGTGCTGCCGGTGCCTTTGTAGAAATAGCGAGGGTCCTGGTGGAAGATCGAGGGAAACAGCGCCTGCCCCAGCATGCGGCTGTCAAAGGTATTGGCGAGAGCCGCGCCGTAACGCTTGCCGAAGCCCTCGGCTCCTGAGCCGAAGCCGGGATACATGCCCTGAAATTGTTCTCCGCCGGCAATCGCGCCGGCTTCGAGGAAGACGGTGGGATCGATCAGCGAGCGCCAGGCGAGGTGGAACTTCAGCTTCGTGTTCAGGGGCGGGGCGTTCCAGTCGAAGCTCGAATAGAAGTTCGGAAACAGTCCCATGATGCGCTGGCTTTCCTCGATGTGAACGTCTTCCGTGGCGATCTGGTACGGATCCGCGCTGACGTGCACCGTGGTCGTGCCCACGACCGGCAGCACGATTTGCGGCAGGTAGCGGGTTTCGCCTTTGACGAGCGTCACCTGCGAGGAGCTTGCGGTGCCCATGTGCGGAGCCGTTACGGTCACCGTGAAAATGCCCTGGGGCAGGCCGGAAAACGTGAACTGGCCGTCGCCGCCCGACTCCACGGTGCGGGTGGCTGACGATCCCTGCTGGGCCAGCGTGACGGTAGCGCCCTGGACCACGCCTCCGTTGGTGTCGGTGACCGTGCCGGAAATGCTGCCCGTGCCGGTGGCCTGGGTGGGCGGCTGTGCGGTCAGCGGCGAGCCAGGGGGAAAGCCGGGGGCGTCGGGCAGGGAATCGGCGGTGGTCTGCTGCGCTGCCGCGGTGAGCGCGAAGATGCCCAGAGCGATGACTAAAACTGTGCAGCGGGAACGGCTGAGATGGGAACGATCCAAAAATTCTCCTCGGAACCCCGGTCAACCCGGGAAAGAACACACAAGGGCTGCGCGCCCAGCAACTGCTGTGATTAGGACGCCGAATCCGGCCTGGGTGTCATCCGTGTTTCGGGGGGAATGACCTTTTCTTCATCTCTGCGGAAGGGTTCGAGGCACCAGAATACCGGGGAAGTCGCGTCGAAGCCATTATGTCGCAGGGGGATACGCCACTCCCGGTCACCTCGTCCACGGAGCCCGCATGGGCCCTGGAGGCCGAGGAGTGCTACCGGGATGTCATCCAGGCGCTCCAGCAGGCCCAGGTCGCCTATGCGGTGGGCGGCGGCTTTGCCCTGCACAAGCACACGGGAATCTGGCGCACGACCAAGGATCTTGACCTGCTGCTGGAACCCCGCCACGTTCCTCGCGCGCTGGCGCAACTGCGCAAGGCCGGCTTTGAGACTCTGGTGAAGGACCCGGTCTGGCTGGCGAAAGCCATTCGCGGGAACTACTTCGTCGACCTCATCACCGGCGTCGGCAATGCGGCGATTGTGGTGGAGGCCAGCTGGATCGAGCGCTCCCCCACCGATCAGATCCTCGGCCTGCCCTGCCGCGTGCTGGCTGCCGAAGAGATGATCGCGTCGAAGCTGTTCGTGACGCGGCGCGAGCGCTTTGACGGCGCCGATGTGGCGCATCTGATCCGCGCCTGCGGCGACCGCCTCGACTGGCAGCGGGTTCTCGACATTCTGGGATGCCACTGGGAACTGCTGTACTGGGCGCTGATCTTTTATGCCTACATTTATCCGGCCAACATTGCGCTGGTGCCGGAGCGCATTTGGGTGGAACTGAGCACGCGCTTTCAGCAGCACGTGATGCATCCGCCGAACGATGCGCCGTCGCGGGGATCGCTGGTGGATCCCTTCATGTTTGCCATCGACGTGAACGAGTGGGGCGAGCGCAACCTCTACCGCGAGTACTGCGAGCGGCACCCGTGCCTGCTGGATGAGGCCGCCGCCAAAGGAGACAATTCCGGGTCCCCCAACACCGGGAGCAAAGAATGAAGCTGGCGGCGGTTGCCGATATCCACCTGAAAGCGGAAGATCACGAGCACAACGTGCGTTGCTTTTCGCCGGTCAACGACCTGGCCGATGTGCTGGTGATTGCCGGCGACCTGACCAACCACGGCACCACCGAGGAGATGCGCGGCTGCCTGGCGGTGCTGGAGAGCATTCACATTCCCATTGTCGCGGTGCTGGGCAATCACGACCACGAGAGCGGCCACCAGGACGAGCTGGCCGGCATGCTGCGCGTCGCCGGCGTGACGGTGCTTGACGGACAATGCTTCGAGGTGGATGGCGTTGGATTTGCCGGCACCAAAGGATTTGCCGGGGGCTTCTCGCCCTACGAGCTGATGCCCTTTGGCGAGGGCGGCATCAAGAACTTCGTGGAGATTGCCGAGCGCGAGGCCATCAAGCTCGACTACGGACTGGCGCAGCTGCACACGCCGGTGAAGATCGCGATCACGCACTATGCTCCCATTAAGGAGACGGTGGTCGGCGAGCCGGAGCCGATCTTCCCCTTCCTCGGCAGCTCGCGGCTGGAGCGCGCGCTCGATCGCCACAAGCCGCTGGTGGCGCTGCACGGTCACGCGCACCATGGATCGTTCTCCGGGGAGTCGCAGGGCGGCGTGCGGGTGTGCAACGTGGCGCTGGCCATTCTGCGCGAACGGGGCGAGCGGCACCCGTTCACATTATTCGAGGTGTGAGTGCCCACCGCAACGTGTGAGGGGCGCATCGCGACGTGTGAGGGGCGCACGGCGACGTGTGACGAGCCCACCGCGTTTTTCTGTCATCCTGAGCGGAGCGCCGCAGGCGCGCAGTCGAAGGACCTGCATTTTGCCTCTCAGGAAGTGAGAAGCCGGGTGCCCCATGTCTCCCGTTTTGGAGACATGGGACAGCGTGGGCGCGCCCGCCGTGGGTCAGGGCACGACTTCAGTCGTGCCGAATAGCCCGTAGACGATCTACGTCCATTGGGAGTAGAGTGTCTACATCTATGGGCGAAAAGGACCAGTATAAGAATCGGATCGAGCTGTTGCAGGGAACACTCGACATGCTCATTCTCCAAACGCTGCAATGGGGGCCGCAGCATGGATATGGCATTGTCCAGGCTTTACGTACGCGATCCGGAGATGTGCTTCAGGTGGAAACCGGATCACTGTATCCGGCTCTCCATCGACTGGAGCGTCAGCGCTGGGTGCAGTCTGAATGGAAGCAGTCGGAGAGCAGGCAAAGAGCCCGATACTACCGAATCACGGCCAAAGGAAAAAAGCAGCTGGCCTCGGATCTGGGCCGATGGGAGCGGATTGTCGAAGCGATTGGATCGGTGATGTACGTCAAGCCGGAGGAGAGTGAGTCATGAAGTGGAGCTTCGGTTTTCAGCGGCGCAAGCGCGAGTTGCAGGAAGAGATCGATGCGCACCTGCAGATGGCGATTGCCGATCGAGTCGCGCGAGGTGAGACGGAGGAGTCGGCGCGACAAGCCGCAGAGCGGGAGTTTGGAAACATTCCTCTGGTGCAGGATGTGACGCGCGACATGTGGGGCCAGGCCTCGCTTGAACAACTAGGCCGGGATGTCCGTTACGCGTTGCGGCAATTGCGCAAGAGCCCCGGCTTTACGATCACCGCGACGGCGATGCTGGCCGTCGCGATCTGCGCCAACAGCACCGTATTCAGCTGGATCGACGGCACAATGTTGCGCCCCATTCCGGGCGCGCGGGACACGAGCGAACTCGTAAGCCTGCAGCGGGGCGAACGGACCTTCTCTCCGACTCCGCCTTTCTCGTATCTGGACTATCGGGATCTGCGCGAGCAGAACCACACTTTCGCCGGAATCCTTGCCTATCATCACGACTGGATCACGCTGACCGGCGGCGCACAGCCGGAGCGTGTCTATATTGCGAACGTGTCGGCGAATTATTTCGATGTGCTCGGCATCAAGCCGATGCTGGGGCGCTTCTTTCTGCCTGACGAGGAGTCACGTCCGGCCATTCCCAGCGTCGTCCTGGGCTACTCGCTTTGGAAGACGCGCTATGCCGCAGACCCGGCCATCGTGGGCAAGGCGATCGAGATCGCCCGGCATCCTGTGACGGTAATCGGTGTAGCGCCGGAGGGGGTTACCGGAGCCATGCCCGGGCTCCGTGAGGATCTGTGGGTAACGCTCGATCCCCTCGGGACGGAAGTGTGGCGGATGACGCATCGGAGTGGTGGTGCGGTCTGGCTGAACGTAATCGGAAGGTTGCGGCCCGGCGTGAGCCGTGGCCAGGCAGCCCAGGATCTCGATACCGTGATGCGCCATATTGTGGCGGCGTATCCCAACGATCATCTCGGCGACAACCGCATCACGCTCGATCCCCTGTGGCGCTCGCCCTTCGGCGCCAACGGATACATCGCGGCGACGCTGCCCATTCTGCTGGCTTTCGCCGCTGTGGTGCTGTTGCTGACCTGCGCGAACGTGGCGACACTCACGCTGGTGCGGTTTGTATCCCGGCGGCGTGAACTTGCGATCCGGCAGTCGCTGGGGGCGAATCGTATGCAACTGGTGCGGCAGATGGTGATGGAGGGCGCTGTGCTTTCCATCGTCGCAGGAGCCGTGGCCCTTGTGTTGACATCGTGGACTTCGAAGACATTCGCATGGTTCTTTCCGGCGAACTCGAATCCCCTCATACTCAACGGGAGCATGGACCATAAGGTGGTCATCGGAATTGCGGTGTCGTCCCTGTTGGTCGGCATGCTGTGCGGCGTTCTTCCCGCCTGGCGTTCGTCCCACGCGCCGGCAGTTGAGGTACTCAAGGCAGAGTCTGCAAGTATCTCCGGCGGCTCACGCAACCGGAAATTGCTCAGCGCGCTGGTGGTGGCGCAAATCGCGCTTTCACTTCCTCTGCTGTTGTGCTCCGGGCTATTTCTGCGAACGTTGCGGAATCTCGCCAGCGCGAATCCAGGATTTG
Organism: Acidobacteriaceae bacterium; assembly: GCA_035295245.1. Taxonomy (GTDB): domain Bacteria; phylum Acidobacteriota; class Terriglobia; order Terriglobales; family Acidobacteriaceae; genus Palsa-343. Next base: position 2,529 of record DATGJK010000408.1, on the reverse strand, counting down.
AGCAGGATCACATTCTCACTGCGTCCGTGGGGGCCAATATTGTCGGCTACAGCCACGACGAGGAACACGTGATCCGTCACAAGATCCTGGATCGAGTGTCGGCATTGCCCGGTGTGAAGGTTGCGACTCTTACCGACTGGATTCCGATGACCCTGAGCCACAAGGGCGTGGATGCATATCCGGAAGGGTATGTGCCGCACCCCCATGAATCTTTGCAGGTGTACGACGCCGAGGTGGCCGCGCGGTATTTCGAATCCCTCCATATACCGATTTTGGAGGGACGAGAGTTTACGCCAGAGGACGATGAAAAGGCCCCGAGGGTACTCATCGTAGATCAGACTGCGGCGAGGCGCTACTGGCCAGGACAGGATCCGCTGGGAAAGAGACTCAGGGTGTGGGGCAGCCTTTTCACGGTTGTCGGCGTCGCAAAGAATTCGACGCATATATTCGTGAATGAGTCGCCGGAGCCCATGGTCTATATGAGCCTTTTCCAGGCCGGGTACGAGACGATCGTGCAGGTGGAGACCGAGGGAAATCCGGCCGACCTTGCGCCAGCGGTGGAAAACACCATCCACGAAATCGATCCACGGCTGCCGGTTTTCGATGTGCGTCCCATGCGCGAGAGTACCCAGATGGCGAGCAGTTTGGCGGTCATACAGAGCGTCCTGGCGGGAATGTTCGCGCTGACCGGTCTGATTCTTGCAGTGACCGGGATCTACGGAGTCGTGGCCTATCGAACCCAAATGCGCACCCACGAGATTGGAATACGCGTGGCGCTGGGCGCTTCACGCGTCGATGTGCTGCGGCTCGTGCTGTTGCAGGGATTGTGGCTCACAGCCATCGGGCTGGCGCTGGGACTGGCGTTTGCGCTGGGACTGACACGCATCATCGTCCGGCTCTTGTACGGAATCGGCGCCCACGATCCGGTCACCGTCGTTTCCGTCGTCATGATCCTGGGAGGAATGTCGTTGCTGGCATGCTACCTTCCCGCACATCGAGCGATGCGTCGCAACCCCGTGACCGCGATTCGCGAGCTGTAACCCGCAGCTCGGACTCGACGCGAAGGCGGCGATTCGCGGAATGCGTGGCGCTTCTGGTGGTCAGGAAGCGTAACCGGATTCCACCAGTCACTGACCAACATCACCACGTAAGCCCGACGGCCTTTCTCATCGCATCTTCGAATGCCTGATCATCGAGGCTTCTTCGCAAGCCCAAAATCACTGCGGCGTCCTGTCCGACCGGGACACGAAAAGGTGTCGCCGGGTCTTCGATCGCACGGGCGATGGCCAATGCCACCACTTCGGGTCCGGGCACACCCGAGGTCCCCGTCATTTTGGTATTGGCCCCGGCCCACTGCTCCCAGAGTCCGGCGTAGTCAGCTGGTCCCCAATGAGGCTCGCTCTCTTTCATGCCGGTAGCGATGGTTCCGGGCTCGATCAACACGCAGCGGATTCCAAAATGACGGACTTCCAGATGCAATGACTCCGTGATGGCTTCGAGCGCGAACTTGGAGGCGCTGTACGCTGCTCTGAGCGGCGAGGAGACTCGGCCGTTCACACTGGAGACATTCACGATGACGCCGGAACCTCGCTTGCGCCAGGCGGGCAAGACCGCCTGGATGACGCGCAACGCGCCCAGCGTGTTGGTCTCGAACGTCTGCCGGAAACGATCCAGTGGATAGCCTTCCACCGGGCCTCCGCCAACAAATATAGCTGCGTTGTTGACGATGGCATCGAGCGGACCGGCCTCTTCAAGGCACCGCGCCACGGAGTCATCGCTGGTGACATCGAGCGCCCGTGCCTGGATGCTTTCCGATCCACTCAACGGGGATACGTCCGTGGCGACGACGGAATGCCCTCGGCCGGCAAGGACCTGCGCCGTCGACCTTCCTATGCCGCGTGCCGCGCCTGTAATCAAAATCCTTAGCGCCGCTGACATGCGAGAGTCCTCCTGCGTGCCAGTCTTCTACGGCGGGGGTGGCCCATTCAAGCCTGAGTCTGGTTTGGTGGGTCTCAAAAGCCGGGTGCCGCCTGTCTTCCGTTTTGGAGACATGGGACAGCGGGGCCGCGCGCCCGCCGTGTGTCAGGGCACGACTTCAGTCGTGCCGAATAGTCCTAAAGAGAAAGCGGGCTTCAGCCCCTGAGGGCCACGCCGGGTGCCTCGTTTCTCCCGTTTGGAGACATGGGACAGCGGGTGCGCACCCGCCATGTGTCAGGGCACGACTTCAGTCGTGCCGAATAGCCGTAAAGAGAAGCGGCTTCAGCCCCTGAGGGAAGATTCCCCCGGCCTCGGACCGACATTTCGCAATGCCCTCGCGCAGAGAGGCGACGGTAGAAGCTTCAGCGAGTGACGTGCCGTTCCGTGGCGCTGCCGATTCTGCGGGAACGGGGCGAGCAGCACCCGTTCACGTTGTTCGAAGTGTGAAGGGCACCGCTGTCGTTGTGGCCGACGGTTCATGCCCGATGTCGCAGATCGGATCGTCCGAAAGCGGTATCGGAGCGGCTTAAACAACAGAAAACGACACAGCCT
>DATGJK010000407.1:0-3671 GCA_035295245.1 Acidobacteriaceae bacterium | reverse complement strand
GGGCCAGCTGCCGCAGCGCGAACTTCACGTCAGCCCAGAAGGATTCGATCCTCGGCCAATGCCATACTTCCCGGCTTTTCTCTTCGATCCGCGTGGCGTTGCCGAAGGCGCGCCGCGCCGCGTACATAGCCTCCTCGCGCGAGAAGCCGCTCTCCATCAGCTCATCGATCTTCTCGGCGATGTGCTCCTCGATCGCAGCGGACAGTTCGTCGTAGCGTTTCTTGCGCGACAGCCAGTTCTCCATTTCGCCGCTCCTGCTACTCCTCGCGGAGGGCCCGGTTGGGATCGACGGACGCAGCCCGCCGCGCCGGCAGCAGCGTACCGGCTACGCCCACGAACAGCATCGCCAGCAGCATCGCCGCGTAGGTCGCCGGCGGGCTGATAAATTGCATGCCGGCGAACATCCCGGCAAAGATCTTCGGCAGCGGCAGCGCGAGCGTCAGCCCAATCAGCGACCCGATGCCGGCAACGCGCATTCCCTGCGTCAGAATCATCCGCGCGATATCGCTCGCCCGCGCGCCCAGCGCCAGCCGGATGCCGATCTCGTGCATGCGCTGCCCCACCGAATACGCCACCAGCCCATAGACGCCGATTGCGGCCAGCAGCAGGGCCAGAGCGGAGAAGATCTCCAGCAGGCGCAGGAACAGCGGGTTGCCCTGATGCTGCGCGTCGAGCACGCCGTCCATGCTCATGGTCCGCATCAGCGGCAGCTCCGGATCGACCTCGGCAACCGCATGCCGCATCGCCGGAATCAGGCTGTTGGGATCGACGCGCGTCCGCAGCAGGAGCGAAATCCAGGTCACCGGCCGCTGCCGGAAAGCCTCGTACACCTCCGGCCTGACCTCCGTCTGCATGGAGAAGAACTTCACGTCGCTGACGACGCCGACGATCTCACTCGATACCTCCGCTCCGGTCTGTTGCAGCTGAATGCGCTTTCCCAGAGCGTCGGCGCCTCCGAGGTAATCATGCACAAACTGCTGGTTCACGACGATCACGCGCGGAGCCTGAGCATCATCGTTGTCGGTGAAAGTACGGCCGCGCAGCAGCGTGACCCCGGCGATGTTGAAATACTCCGGCGTTACGACCACATCCATGGGCGTCCGGTGCTCGCCGGCGGGCGATTTGGCCTCTCCCTCAAACCGGATGGGAACAACGCCGGCTCCCGTGGCGGGCAGATCCGACGCGACGGCCGCGTCCTCGACGCCCGGGATTTGCCGGAGCTTCGGCAGCACATCGCGCACAAACTGCAGCTGCTGCGCGGTGTCTTTATAGTGCGCCTCGTCCAGCACCATGCCTGCGGTCAGCAGGTGATCGCTGCGGAAGCCCAGCCGCTGATGCTCCAGCGTGTAAACACCTTCGATGAGCAGCACGCTGCCGATCAGCAGAAAGAGCGCGAGAGTGAATTCGCCGCCGACGAGGATCGCGCGCATGCGGCTGTGCGATTTTCCCGGCGACGCGCTGCGGCCTTCGCTCCTGAGGCCCGACTGCACATCGGCGCGCGACGCCTGCAGCGCCGGGGCGAGGCTCGACAACACCGCCGCGGCGAATGAGACGCCCAACGCATACAGCACGACATGGCGATCGAGCGTAATGGGCACAGCCGCAATCGCATCGTTGAACTGCATGTGCGCGGCCAGCCAACGAATGCCCCACACGGACAGGCCAAGACCCGCAGCGCCTCCGGCCATCGCAATCACGAATCCCTCGGTGAGGAGTTGGCGCACGATGCGCATGCGGCTCGCGCCCAGCGATACGCGGATCGCCATCTCCTTCTGGCGTCCGGTCGCCCGCGTCAGCAGCAGGCCTGCGACATTCGCGCAGGCGAGCAGCAGGACAAACCCGACGACCGTCATCATGATGGCCATGGCGGTGCGAATGCCGAAGCCGTACACCAGGTAGTCGGGCAGCGTGCGCACGCCAATGCCCCAGCGCTTGTCGGTATCCGGATAATCCTTCGCTGCCTTCTGGCCCAGCGTGCGCATTTCCGCGCGAGCCTGGTCGAGCGTGACGCCTGGTGCGAGCCGCGCGAAGACCATATAGTAGCGATCCTTGCGCGCCGCCGGCGCGAGGTCAGCGGCGGTCAGCGTCATCGGCGTCCACAACTGCGGCGTGAAGCCCATCAGGCGGAAATCCGCCGGCATGACGCCGATGATGGCGTAGTCCTCGCGATTGAGCCGCAGCGTGCGTCCCACGATCGCCGGATCGCTGTTGAAGCGTCGCTTCCACAATCCCGACGTCAGCATCACGACGTGGTTGCGCCCGAGCTGATCTTCACCGGCGTCGAAAACGCGTCCCAGCGCCGGAGCTTCGCGAAAGAGACCGAAGTAGTTCGGCGTCACCGCAGCGTAGTTGATCGCTTCGGGCTGTTGCTTGTCGCCGCCCAGGGCGCCCAGCAGCCCCTCATGCGTCGCTGCCGTTTCGGAGAAGAGCCTGGTCTCGCCACGCCACTCCATGTAGCTGGGCGCGGAAACCGGATGCGCCTCGGGCGCCCAGCTGTCATCCGGACTGATGGCCGAAACGACGACGATCTTCTGCGGATCGGCGCCGGGCAAGTGCGGCATCAGGTAGGCGCTCACCATGCTGAACATGGTTGCATTCGCGCTGATGCCGAGCGCCAGGGTCAGCACCGCTGCCACCGTGAACGCCGGTGATTTGGCCAGCTGCCGCAGCGCGAATTTCACATCCGCCATCGTCGATTCGAGCCGCGGCCACTGCCACACTTCCCGGCTGCGCTCTTCGACACGCGTGGCATTGCCGAAGGCCCGGCGCGCGGCGTAGGTCGCCTCTTCGCGGGAGAGGCCGTCCTCCATCAGCTCGTCGATCTTCTCGGCGAGGTGCTCTTCAATCGACTCCGAGAGATCGTCGTACCGGCGACCTCGGCGGAACAGCGATCCTAACGAACTGAGTGGGCGGAACGGGCGCATGGGCGCCTCCTTGCTTACGCTTTGGCCGTCGACAACACCCGCTGGATCCCGGCAAACATCCGCTCGAAGCTCGAGGTCTCCTGCTCGAGCCGCTTCTCGCCCGCCGCCGTGAGCCGATACACGCGCACCGGCCGGTTGCGCGCGGAGACGCCCATCTCCGACTCAAGCCAGCCGGCCTTCAGCATGCGCTGCAGCGCCGGGTAGAGCGAGCCCTCCTCGATCTGCAGCAGATCGTCGGAAACGGACTTGATGTGCTGGGCCAGCGCGTATCCGTGCATGGGCTTGCGGTGGAGCGTCTGCAGGATCATCAGTTCCAGCGCCCCCGGAAACAGATCGCGAACTTCGTCGTTTGCGGTCATGGTGGACCGAAACATACTATTCCGGAAATAGTGATGTCAAGCAGGTATGGCAGGACGCTGGGGAGTCGGACACGGACCTGCGTTACCGGGCCGTCGCGCTACAGAGGGAGCGTCAGCGGACGCAATTGCCTGCAACTATTCTGAAATCAGGTGCCTGGCGTAGTCCTGTCGGTTTTTGCGGGTTCGATGCGACTACTTCGTCTGCGCCGGGGCGACAGCGGGAGCGGTTTCCTGCGCCGGGATCAGAGGCACCTCATCGACCACGTCGATCCCGGCGCGACGCAGCAGCTGCGCGACGACCGGCTTGCTGAGCCGGGTGGCGTCGTATTCCACGCGGATGGTCTTCACAGTTTCATCGACTACGATCCGCCGGATCCCGTAGACCTCG
>DATGJK010000406.1:0-7768 GCA_035295245.1 Acidobacteriaceae bacterium | reverse complement strand
GCGCACGCCGGAAGCGGTCGACCGCGCCGTCCAGCAACCCGGCACCACCATGGTGGTGGTCAACTCCGTTTGCGGATGCGCCGCGGGCAAGATGCGCCCCGGCGTCCGCCTGGCCCTGAAGAATTCCGTTGTCCCGGATCGCTCGATCACCGTCTTCGCCGGACAGGATCGCGAAGCCACTGAGCGCGCCCGCTCCTACTTCGAAAACAATCCGCCCACCTCTCCGGCTGTCGCCATCCTTCGCGACGGCAAGCTGGTGTACCTGATGCAGCGGTTTGTCATCGAGAACAATCCGCCGCAGGCCATCGCGCAGGAGCTCTCGCGCGCCTTCAACGAATTCTGCGCCCGGCAGGCCGTCTAACGACCTCTGCGGAAGAAAAAAGGCTGCGCCCCGCGCGCAGCCTTTTGTTTTTCTGACCACTGCTCGCTGATTCCTGATCACGCCGTCCTGTACCCTGTGCTCTGAGCTCCGTGCTCTTACGTCGTGCATCCCCGCATTGTCCTCATCTCCGGACCGCCAGCCTCCGGCAAGACCACCATCGCCCGCCCGCTGGCCGAAGCACTTGGTTTCGCCCTCCTCACCAAAGACGACATCAAGGAGGCCCTCTTCACCTCGCTCAACAGCCCGGTCAACGACCTCGCGGTGTCGCGCCAGATCGGATCGGCGGCGATGAACCTGCTCTGGGCCCTCGCGCCGCATTGCCCGCAAGTCATCCTCGAAGCGAATTTCCGCACGCGCAGCGCCTTCGAACGCGAACAGGTGGCCGCGTTGCTTCGCCGTCCCGGCGCCCGCCTCGTCGAGATCCACTGCCGCATCCCTCTGAAGGAAGCCGCCCGCCGCTTCGCCCAACGTGCCCGCGACGAACGCCATCACCCCGCGCACGTCCTCAAGGAGATGTCCGTCGATCAGCTCGCGGAATACTCAGAGCCCTTCGCGCTGGGCCAGATCATTGACGTCGACACCATGCAGCCGGTGGATCTCCTCGCGCTTGCGGATCAAACGCGCGAGTTGCTCGGCTTGTAGGCATAGTTTCGCCATTTAGAATAAGCAAAGATTCACCTTCTCTTCCTATGTTCCCCGCGATCCGCTCCCGGGGTGGAAAGGCCTACCGTACGCATGCATCGCTGGTCGAAGCTCTTCATCCCCACGCTCCGCGAGGCTCCGGCCGACGCCGAGGTGGCCAGCCATAAATTCCTCGCCCGCGCCGGATACATCCGCCAGCTCAGCGCCGGCGTTTACTCCTATCTCTTCCTCGGCCAGCGCTCCATCAACCGCATCATCGGCATTGTGCGCGAAGAGATGGACCGCATCGGCCAGGAATTTCTGCTGCCCACGCTTCATCCCGCCGACCTGTGGCGCGAGTCCGGCCGCTGGACGCTGATGGGCGACAACATGTTCCGCCTCAAGGACCGCAAGGGCGCGGAGTTCTGCCTGGGCTTCACCCACGAAGAGGTGATGACCGATATCGCCCGCAACGAACTGCGCAGCTACAAGCAGCTGCCGCAGATCTGGTACCAGATCCAGACCAAGTTCCGCGACGAGCCTCGGCCGCGATCCGGGCTGCTGCGCGTCCGCCAGTTCATCATGAAGGACAGCTACTCCTTCGACATCGATCAGGCCGGACTCGACCGCAGCTACGACCTGCACGCCGCAGCCTATCGCGCCATCTTCACCCGCTCCGGGCTGAAGTTCGTCGTCGTCGAGGCGCACTCCGGCGCCATGGGCGGCTCACAATCGCAGGAGTTCATGGTCTACACCGACGCCGGCGAAGACCTCATCGCCAGCTGCGCCGCCTGTGGCTACGCCGCCAACATGGAGAAGGCTACCTCGCGCCTCGCTCCCGTGAAAGAGATGGAGCCGACCGGCGACGGCAAGCCGGAACTGGTCTCCACGCCGGGCCAGGCGGCCATCGCCGATGTCACCCGGTTCTTCAAAATCGAACCCAGCTCGGACATCAAGTGCGTTGCCTACATGGCGAAGGTAGCTCTCAAACAGGTGCCCGGCACTAAAAAGGATTCGCTGGACGCGCAGTCCCCGGTGGCGGTGTTTCTGCGCGGCGACCACTTCGTCAACGAGACGAAGCTGCTCGCGGTTCTTGGCGCGTCCGACCTGCGCCCGATGGCCGCCGAGGAGCTGGAGCAGTGGTTTCACGGACCGGCGGGTTACCTGGGCCCGGTGGGCCTCGATCCGGCGAAGCAGCTGCATGACGGCAAGATCAACGTCATTCTGGACCCGGGCCTCGAAAACCGCCACAACCTCGTCTGCGGAGCGAACAAACTCGACTACCACTACCGCAACGTCGGTCCGGGACGCGATTTTTCCTGGACGGTGATCGCCGATGTCCGCAATGTCGTTGAAGGCGAGGGCTGCCCGCAGTGCGGCCAGCCGCTCCGGGTTGCCAAAGCCGTCGAAATCGGCCACATTTTTAAGCTGGGCACGCGCTACACAGAAGCCATGGGCGCGCGCGTCCTCGACGCTAACGGCAAAGAGGTCACGCCGATCATGGGCAGCTACGGCATCGGCATTGAGCGCATCCTCACTGCCGCCGTCGAGCAGAATAACGACGCGAATGGATTTTGGCTGCCGCCCAGCATCGCTCCGTTCGATGTCATCGTGACGATCACGAACGTCGGCGATGCGGCGCTCCGCTCCGCCGGCGAAAAGGTCGCAGAGCAGCTTGAAACCGCCGGCTACGACGTCCTGCTCGACGACCGGGATGAACGCGCCGGGGTCAAGTTCAAGGACGCGGACCTCATCGGCATCCCCTTTCGTGTCACCGTCGGCAAGAAAGCCGCCGAGGGCAAAGTCGAGTTGGTATCCCGTTCCGGCGGACCGCCGGCCGATGTCGCCATCGCCGGCATTGCCGAGGCGCTCGCGACTGTCATTTCCGGCAAAGAGGGACTCTGAAGCAGGGAGGCGGAGGAGTCTTTCGCACCGTGTTCCTCGTGACACGCTGTGTCCCTGCGTCCACGTTCCACTCGAACCGCGTCCCGGTAATGCTTTTGTTTTCAGCTATGCCAAATGGCAGGTCGAGTGCATCTCATAGTCCCGACTGGCTTTTTCACGATCGCCCGGCGCGTAGCCGTGCTGATTCCCGCATTCGATTCGTCTGACAAGTGAGGAAGAATCGGCGAGAATCAGAGAAGGGAATTCAAGATTGGCAGTCAAGGTCAAGGTCCCCCGCAACCTGGTGGTGATTAACGCCCGCAAAGTCCTGCTGGTCGCGGCCATGCTGTGCACCGTCGCTGTTCTGCTGGGGTGCATGGTCTTCGCGTCTTACTGGAACAAGTACGGCCAGGTTGTCGACGACCGCCTGAAGCACCCGCTCTTCGTTCAGACCGCCAGCATCTACGCCGCGCCGCCTGAAGTTCGTCCCGGCCAGGAACTCAAGGCCAGCGAGGTTGTAGCCGAGCTGCAGCAGGCCGGTTACACCGTCCAGGGGCAGGGAACGACTTCGCAGATGGGCACCTACTCCGCGTCGGCCAACTCGGTCACCATCCATCCTGGACCGCAGTCCTACCACTCCCAGGACGGTGCAACGATCAGCTTCCAGAAAGGCGTGGTCACGGAGGTGACCGGCGACAACGGCCAGCAGCTCGCCGCCTACGAGCTGGAGCCGCTGCTCGTCACCGGCCTTTCGGACGCGAACCACGCAAAGCGCCGCCTGGTCACCTGGAACGACATCCCGAAGAACCTGGTTTCCGCCGTCACGGCCATTGAAGACCGCCGCTTTTTTCAGCATGGCGGCCTCGACTACTGGGGCATCATGCGCTCCTTCGTCAATGACGTGCTGCCAGGCCGTCACTACTACGAGGGCGCCTCCACCCTCGACATGCAGCTGGCGAAGATGTTCTTCCTGAAGCCGGAGCGCACCTGGCACCGCAAATTCCTGCAGGTCATCATCACGCTGCAGCTTGAGCATCGCTTCAACAAGCAGCAGATCTTCCAGATGTACGCCAACGAGGTCCCCCTGGGCCAGCGCGGCAGCTTCTCGATCGCCGGGTTCGGTGAGGCGGCTCAGGCCTATTTTGGCAAGGACATCACGCAGCTCACGCTGCCGGAATGCGCCACCCTCGCCGGCATCATTCAGAGTCCCAGCCGGCTGAATCCGTACACCCATCGGCTGCGCGCGGTGGAGCGCCGCAACCTCGTTCTCGACGCGATGGCCGATACCGGCGACATCTCCAAAGCTGAGGCGGAGCAGGCGAAGGCCGCGCCCATGGGCATCGTTCCGGGCGCGATTGACGCCGGAGAGGCGCCCTACTTTGTCGATCTCGTCCGGGACCAGCTAACGCAGCGTCTCGGCGATGCCGACTACAACCAGCAGGGCCTGCGCATCTACACGTCGCTCGATCCGCAGCTCCAGCAGCTCGCCCAGGATGCCGTGGGCCGCGGCATGGCGATCGTGGACAAGAACGTGGCGGACCACATCGCTCATCTCGCCCGCATCGCGGAGCGAAAAGGCCAAACGCCACCCAAGCCGAATTATCCGCAGGTCGCGCTGGTCGCTCTCAATCCACACACCGGCCAGGTGCTGGCTCTGGTGGGCGGACGCAACTACGGTTTGAGCCAGTTCGACCATGCCGTCTCGCACCGGCCGACCGGGTCCATCTTCAAGCCGTTTGTTTACGCGGCCGCGTTCAACACCGCTCTGGCCGGCACGCCGCTGACCAACACGGATGGCACGAGCGCCGTTTTCACGCCGGTGACTACATTGCACGACGCGCAGACGACGTTCACCTTTGGCAATAACCAGACCTATTCGCCGCGCGACTTCGACAACAAGTACTACGGCGACGTGCCGGCCACCCAGGCGCTCTATCTCTCGCTGAACAATCCGACCATCTCGTTGGCGGAAATGGTGGGTCTCGACAACGTTGCAGCGCTCGCACGCGAGGCCGGCATTACGTCCGCCCGGGCGACGCCCGCGATGGCCATCGGCGCCTATGACGCCACTCCGCTGGAAATGACCGGGGCGTATACCGTTTTCGCCAACGGCGGGATCAAAATCGATCCCTGGCTGATCGCCTCGGTTCGCGCACCCAACGGAGATGTGATCGCCGACTACGCGCCGCAGACGAAGCCCGTCCTCGACCCGCGCGCCGCCTTCCTCACCGTGAGCATGATGGAGCAGGTGCTGAACGCGCCGCACGGCACCGGTACCGGCGTCCGCAATATGGGCTTCCGCGCTCCGGCGGCCGGGAAGACCGGCACCTCGCACGACGCCTGGTTCGCCGGGTTCACCAGCAACCTTCTCTGCATCGTCTGGGTCGGGAACGACGACTACAGCGATATCAAGCAGGACCTGGGAGTCGTCAACGCGGAGGGTGCGCACGCCGCCGGTCCCATCTGGGCGGACTTCATGAAGAACGCGGTAAAGTTGCCGCAATACTCAGATACGAAAGACTTTGTTCCACCGCCTGGCGTGGTCCAGGTGCAGCTCGACCGCAACACGAATCTGCTGGCTGATGCCACCTGCACCGACGACTACACGGCCGCGTTTCTGGATGGTACGCAGCCCACCGACACCTGCGACCACTCGATGGGGGACCAGCGCAACATCTTCCAGAAGATTTTCGGACTGGGCCAGCGTCCCGTGACCCAGGGACCTCAGCCGCCGCGCGTCGCCCAGCAGCCCGCAGCACCGCAGCAGCCCACGCAAACCGTTCAGGTGCAGCCGAATCCTGCCCAGAACCAGGCGGACGATCAGGACCAGGATCAGAAAAAGAAGAAGAAGGGCTTCTGGGCGAAACTCTTCGGCAAAAAGGACGACAACAAACAGCCGGACCAGACCAATCCTCAGCAGTGAAAACGGATCACTCAAAACTGATCCCTGTTCTCGATACGCTGCCTGTATGCGCAAACTCACCATCGCCACACATCGGAAGCGGGAGATCGTCGACATCACGGAGAAGATCGAGTCGGTGCTGTCCAGCGATTCGGGCGTCTGCTGCCTGAATATCCTGCACACCACCGCTGCGCTGACCACCGCCGATCTGGACCCAGGCACCGACCTCGATATGCTTGACGCGTTCGAGGCCATGATGCCGAAGCTCAGGTACCGGCATCCGCATAACCCGGCACATGTGCCCGACCACATCCTCTCGTCCCTGATCGGCACGGCGCTCACCTTGCCGGTGGAGTCCGGATCACTGGTGCTCGGCACCTGGCAGCGCGTGATCCTCGTCGAGCTGGACGGCCCGCGCTCCCGCGAGCTGACGCTGCAGTTCCTCAAGACCAGCTAAACGCGGCCCGAGGCGAGCGATGAGACGGCTGGTTCCTGTGCCGCCTCTCTGAGCCCTGCGCTGTGTGCCCTGCTCTCGTCCCTTAAATCTTTATTTGAAAGTTCGGGTCGCCGCCCGCTGTCGGATTTTCTTCGGCCCTCACGGCCGCCTCGGCCGCCTGGAAGCCGATCTTCGAATGCGTCCCGTCGCAGAACGGCTTGTTCACCGACGCCCCGCAGCGGCACAGAGAGAACGCCGGCTTCCCCGTCAGATCCCACTCGCGCCCATCGGCGTCCACCAGCTTCACCGGACCCTCCACGCGGTAGGGACCGTTCGGACGAACCGTAATCTTCACTTCAGACATGCAGCATCACTCCTGGAGAAATTGAGATAAAGCCTGCATTCCCAGTTTATCTGCCGCAAGCGGAGTATTCGGGAGCTCTCAAGGCCGGATTCTTTCCGGCGCCTCACAACCATAGCCAAAAAGCGTCATACCGCCGCGCGCGACTGCGTAGACAATAGAAGCAATCCCCTCGTGCCGACGCTATGCCCGAATAGGCTCTTCGCGAGGGCCCCGCTGTCATGACTCCGTCTCTCGCCCAGCAAGCGGACAGCCCGAATGCCGCAGCCCCGTCTGTTCAGGCCGCGAGCCGCCTCAGCGCGCTCGATCGCTGGTTGTTTCCTGTGCTCGGCGTCCTCTCGCTCATCGCCTCCTGCATCCTTTACTCGCTGCACAAGCAGGAGTGGGCCGACGAAGTCTTCAGCCGGATCGAACTGAGCGATCGCTCTCTGCCGCACCTGATGCATGCGCTCCTGCACCTCGGCGGAGCCGGCATGCCGCTCTTCACGCTCACCGCATGGCCCTGGGCTCGCCTCTTCGGACTCAGCGACCTTTCGCTCCGCCTCTACTCCTGCGCAGGCGTTGGCGGCGCCTTCCTGGTCCTCCTCTTCACGCTGCGCCGCCGCTGCAGCGTGCGCGCCTCGTTCCTCGGCGTGGCCTTCGCGCTCTTCGCCTGCTCCGTCGTTATCGACCAGAACGCCGAAGCCCGTGGTTACGGGCTGTATCTGCTTCTCTGCACGCTGGCGATCGCGCAGCTGCTGCGCGTCATGGATACACCTCGACCCTCGGCGCGCGACCTGCTGCTGCTCGCGCTCACTCAGGCCGGGATGGTCCTCGGCCATGTCCTCGCGCTCATCTTCTGCGGCCTGCTGCTGCTGGCGCTGGTCGCGGGGGATGTCGCCGAGCGCCGCCTCCGCTGGCGCGTGTATCTCTGCTTCTGCGCCGGTTGGCTGGCGATCCTGCCGTGGATTCCCGCGATTCGCGCCTCGGCAGCGATTGCCAAACCGTACGGTTGGCTCAGTCCGCCGACCGCGGTCAATGTGCTGATTGCCTTCTCCTGCTGGTTTTTTAGCGGCATCTATCACCCGCTGCTGGGCACCGGCACCGCCGATCTCGCCGGATGTGTCTGCGGCATCATCTGCGTTGCAATCCCGGTCATCGCGGCCCTCCAGTCACTCCGCGGAGCGACGCCATCCCGCCGCG
>DATGJK010000405.1:0-3137 GCA_035295245.1 Acidobacteriaceae bacterium | reverse complement strand
CAATCCTGCCGGCAGCCGGCTTTCAGCCGGCTCTGGAGATTGGCCATTTGCGCCGTAAAGTCGGCGCATCAGATTTAGCTGGACTTTTGCTCTCCGATGCTCTACTCTACTTGTGGCGGCCTCCGGATCACGCCGCCACTGCTGGAGAACAGGATATTTGGAAGAGACCGTTTCGTTCTGCGGGCGCGTGCTCACCGCCAGCGAACTGAACCTGGTGCGCCAGATCATTGCTGATTTTCCTCGACTCAGTCAGGCTGAGTTGGCCTATACCATCTGCGAGTTGATGGAATGGCGCCGGCCCAATGGGAAGCTGAAGAACCCGGAATGCGTGGGGTGGCTGCAGAAGTGGCAGCAGCAGGCTCTTCCTGCTCTGCCGGAGTTGCGCGTCACCAAACCCAGAGGTGCGCATCGCCTTCTGGCCCACGATCCGCACACGGATCCCCAGCCACCCTTACGCGGACGATTGGTCGACTACCAGCCTCTGCACTTGCAGTTGATTGAGGATCTCCCCGGCCGCCGCCTGTTCCAGCAGTATATTCAGCGCTACCATCCGCTGGGATACCGGGTCCCCTACGGCGCTCAACTGCGCTATCTGGTCCGCACTCGGTCTCAGGATGCGCTGGCCTGCCTGCTGTTCACCAGTGCCGCTTGGAAGATGGCGCCGCGCGATCGCTGGATCGGATGGAACGATCAGGCGCGCCAGGCCAACCTGTCCCATGTCGTCAACAACGCTCGCTTCCTGATTCTGCCCTGGGTCGAGGTGCCTCACTTGGCCAGTCACGTCCTGTCTTTAGCCGCTCGTCGACTCCTCACGGATTGGCAGGCCGCCTACGGTGTGGAACCTTTGCTGCTGGAGACCCTGGTGGATCGGCCTTACACCGGGACCTGCTACCGTGCCGCCAACTGGATTTGCGTGGGCCAGACGCAAGGCCGCGGACGCATGGATCGTACCCATGAGGCTCAGGGCTCCGCGAAAGACATCCTGCTGTACCCGCTGGAGTCGCATTGGCGCCAACGTTTATGCCAGCCTCCGGCACCTCGGCTTTGCCATGCTCTTACTGGAGAAATTCCATGAACTGTTGCGGCCCTGGCGTTCCGCCTTTGCGCAACAGCGCACCTGGCAACGTGCGCAGCGTCTGGCTTATGGTCTGCTCCTGTGCCTGCGCACCCATCTGACCAGCAACGCCATCTGCGCCACCGGCCGGCAGTTTCTAGATTGGAGTGCCGACTATCGTCTGTTCTCGCGCAGCCCCTGGAATCCACACGCCTTGTTCGATCCAATCTTCGATCACCTGGGAGCGTTGCTGCCTTCTCCGCAGGCTCCGGTGGTAGCCGCCCTGGACGATACGCTCTGCAAAAAGATCGGCCGGCACATCCCCGGCGCCACCTATGCCCGCGACCCGTTGTCGCCACCCTTTCATGTGAATCTCTGTCGTGGACTGCGTTTCGTGCAAGCCTCCGTACTGGTGCGAGCCACCCAGTTTCTGGGGCCGGCACGTGCTTTACCGGTGCGCTTTGAGCCGGCACCCCCTGCTGTCAAACCAAAGAACCTCAACGGTGCTCACCAGCATACCCGGAAGAACCAGAGGAACCAGAAGAAGATTCAAAAGAAGAAGGCCAAAAAGAAAACTACTGCCAAAGCAGGCAAGAAGAAGGCCGCGGTGCTCACCCCGGAAGAGAAGGAATATCGACTCCAGAAAAAACTGCGAGCGCTGACCCAGGTCGGAGTCCGCGTATTGCACTCTCTGCGTCAGGCTTTGGATGCTCGGCCGGCTACGCGCCAGCGCCAGTTGCTGGCCTCCGGCGACGGCTCTTACACCAACCGCCCGGTACTGCGCCAACTGCCCGAGCGCACCACTTTCATTGGCCGCATCCGCAAAGATGCCAAATTGTTTCACCCTTTGTCACCCACTATCACGACCCACTCCGGCGGCCGGCCCCGCCGCTATGGCGCCCCAGCACCCACGCCCGAACAGGTCTGGCACGATGACTCCATCCCGGTGGTCAAGGTCCGTTGTTTCGCTGCTGGGGAAGTTCGTGACATCCCCGTCAAGGTTGTGCGCACGGTCTTCTGGCGCAAGGCCGGTCCCGATATGCCGCTGCAGTTGGTGGTCATCAAACCGCTCGGCTACCGTCTGCGCAAGGGCTCCAAACTGCTCTACCGCCAGCCGGCTTTTCTGATCTGCACCGATCCGCAACTGGATCTACAAACGCTGCTCCAAGCCTATATTGATCGCTGGGAAATCGAGTGCAACCATCGCGACGAAAAGTCTCTCATCGGGGCCGCGCAGGGCCAAGTCTGGAATCCCCTTGCCGTCACTCGTCTGCCCCAATTCCAAGTCGCTATCTATAGCTTGCTGCTGTTGGCTTCCATCCTGGCTTATGGGTTTCAGCGCACTGCGGTCTATCTGCCCCTGCCGCGATGGAGAAGAAAATCCGTTCGCCCTTCGGTCTTGGATCTGCTGAATCTCCTGCGGGACCAAATATTCGCTCGTGGGATGCAGGATAGCCCGGCGCCGAATATCGACGACTTCGCGACTTTCGCCCCCGCCGACGCCAACGGCTCGAAACCTCCGCTGGGATCGGAGACGCTCTGCACCCTCGCGGCTTAGCTTATGGCAACCCCTTCGGTCCACGATCCCATTGGCCAATCTCCAGAGCCGGCTGAAAGCCGGCTGCGGGCAGGATTGCCTGGCAGGATTGCCCGCCCCACATTTTTCACAGCTCCCTGCCTTGCGAGACTTCACTCCATTCGTAAGGCGGTGGTCGGATCCACCGACGCCGCCCGTCGCGCCGGAATCAGACTGGCCGCGGTGGTCACGACGAATACCCCAACCACCGCCGCGACGAAGATTCCCGCGTCGTCCGGCTTCACTCCAAACAGCATCGACTTCACAAAGCGCGCGCCTGCCACCGCCAGCGGCAGCCCAAGCGCAATGCCGGCGAGCGTGACTACCAGGCTATGTCCCACCACCGACCACAGCACCTGCCCGCGCCGCGCGCCCAGCGCCATCCGGATCCCGACCTCGGCCGTTCGCCGGCTCATGGTATGCGAAAGCGTTCCATAGAGTCCGGTGGCCACCAGCAGCACCGCCATCAGCCCGAAGAACACCGCCAGTCGCGCTACCAGCCGCTCC
>DATGJK010000404.1:0-2281 GCA_035295245.1 Acidobacteriaceae bacterium | reverse complement strand
CCCACGGCGATCCGTATGCACTGGTTCCCGCCATCACGCAAACGATCCACGAGATGAATGGGGATCAGCCGGTGGAGCGCGCGGCCACGCTGGGCGATATCCGCGCCGAGGTGCTGACGCCGAATCGCCTGAACGCGGTTGTTTTTGGCGGATTTGCGGCGGTGGCGCTGCTGATCTCCGTCGTCGGTGTCGCGGGCGTGCTGGCCTTCTCAGTCAGCGGGCGCATTCGCGAATTCGGGATCCGCATCGCTTTGGGTGCTCAGCCGCGCGACATCCTCACCGGAGTGTTGCGCGAGGGGGCCACGATGGCTGGCATCGGCGTCGGCGCAGGCGTGGTGGTGGGCTTCATCTGCTCGCGCATCATCATGCGCCTGGTCGCCGATGTGCATCTGCCGGGTGTTTTCCTGCTGCTGTCTTCGGCGATGGTGATTCTGATTGCAGCCGTGATTGCAGCTGCGGTGCCGGCGTTGCGCGCTGCGCGCGTGAATGCGGTGGAAGCGCTCAGGGCGGAGTAATCAGGGTCTTACGCAGAAGAAAAGGCCCGGATGCTGATGATCCGGGCCTTTCGTTGCCGTTCTTACTCCGCTGCTGTGCTCGAATCCGCCTGCGCCTGCGAGGGCGGCGCTCCCTTCACGCGCACGATGGTGACCTTGGAGAAGCCTTCCTTGAAGTCCGGCGCGCGCAGGCGCTCGGCCATCTTGCGCATCACGTCTTCGCTCACGGTGCGCTCGCGACGACGGTTGCGTTCCAGGCACACCTCCAGCGGCACGTCGAAGAACACCGCCTGTACTTCGTAGCCGAAGCTCTTCGCCATCTTGATCCACTGGCGGCGCTCATGGGGAGAGAGATTCGTCGCGTCGACGTAATTCCAGGGCATCCTGGCGATCAGCCGGGCGCGCAGCAGCGAGCGCAGCGTAGAGAAGACCAGTCCCTGCCAGCGCTGTTCGGTGATGTCGTCAAAGAGCAGGGTGCGCAGCAGGTCGCTCGAGAGCGGAGTGACCCCGCGCCGCTTGAACCACGTCGTTTTGCCGGATCCGGGCAGCCCGATCGCCAGCACCACGTAACCGCGCGCCATCTTCGCCGGACCAAGCTCGGGCGGCGGCGTGGCCAGCGACTCGGGCTGGGTTTCCACGGCGACCCGGGGAGCGGATTGCGGAGGAGCCAGCGTGCCGATCGGCTCGGCGGGAACCTCGCTGCGCGCAGGAGCAGGTGGCTCGGCAGCAACGGGCGCGCGCTCCGGCGCGGGCGCCTCAGGGGCCGCTCCGTGATAGGAGGGCTGGAGCGGGGCCGGCTGATTCTGCGGTATTTCCTGGCCGATCTTCCCCGTGGACTCCGAGGTGTTCGGCGCACGTTTCGAACGTCGTCTCATGCGTTCGCGCATCCATTCGCGCATATCCAGGGTGTAACACAGTCAGCACCCCTCCGCAAACGCGCGCGCCTGGCCTGAACCACACTCAGCACCTTTTGTGAACTGCTTGCGACAGAGAACGTTCGCGCACAAAATTCCTGGTCTGTGAGGGCGGTCACTTTTTTTCGCTTGACTACGGTGCTAGCATCGGAAATTGGGTGGTTCCGGGCGTTTTTGACTCACAGTTCTGATTGAATCCGGAACCCGTAGCAACTGGGCTCAGGAACTCGGTTGCACAGGCTACAGGGACGCAGCTGTTCATTTTCGCAAGGAGACAACAAAGTATGGCCGTCAAGGTTGGAATTAACGGGTTCGGGCGCATCGGACGCAACGTTCTTCGCGCTTCCCTCGGGAACCCCGAAATCGAATTCGTCGCTGTCAACGATCTCACCAGCCCCGCAACCCTCGCTCACCTGCTGAAGTACGATTCCATCCTTGGCAATCTGAAGAACGACATCGTCGCCGGGGACGACTTCATCTCTGTCGACGGCAAGAAGATCAAAGTTTTCGCGGAAAAGGATCCCGCCCTCCTGCCCTGGGACTCGGTTGGCGCGCAGGTGGTCGTGGAATCCACGGGCCGCTTCACCGATGCGACCAAAGCGAAGGCTCATCTTCGCGGCCCGGTGAAGAAGGTGATCATCTCCGCTCCGGCGACGAATGAGGACATCACTATTGTGCTGGGCGTGAACGAAGGCAGGTACGACGCGTCGAAGCACAACATCGTCTCCAACGCGTCCTGCACCACGAATTGCCTTGCGCCGGTGGTCAAGGTCATGGTGGAGAAATTCGGCATCGTCTCCGGCATCATGACTACCATCCACAGCTACACCAACGACCAGGTCATTCTCGACTTCCCGCACAAGGACCTGCGCC